>NZ_JBQSYD010000007.1:0-136946 GCF_052378905.1 Halomonas sp. AOP22-C1-8
GAAGCGCATCTTTACGCCGGTCGTTCATGGTATAACGCCATAAAGCTTTCAAGCGTTCTGGTTCGTTACGAGGTATAGGCACAATTTGGGCACAGAGCTTTTTGGAATGACAGGCAACAAAAAAGGAAGATCAGTAAGTAACTGATCTGCCTTTCAAAATATTGGTAGCGGGGACCGGATTTGAACCGATGACCTTCGGGTTATGAGCCCGACGAGCTACCAAACTGCTCCACCCCGCATCAACGTGAGGCGTATTCTACGGATTTTTTGCGCCACGTCAACCCTTTGTAGCAAACAAAGCACAAAAGGCTGATATTCATCGTACTGCAATATGCAAAGAGTAAAGCTATGCTTCCCATGGTCCCAATAAAAAGCTTACTGTCGGTAGGCCGCCTGACAATAAAATCGGTGGCGTGCTGTTGGTGATACAAGCGCTTGACGCTTATTCGAAATGGTTTACGAACCATAACAGTACTTAGCGTCCAAGCCATTTGTCATATCAGGGAGGTAGTCAATGGCCAATCAAGCCCCCGTCGCTTGGGTAACTGGTGGAACTGGTGGAATCGGCACGGCAATTTGTCGTTCGTTGGCAGATGCGGGTTATAGGGTAGTGGCAGGGTATAACAATCCCGAAAAAGCCAAAACCTGGCTGGACACCCAGCAAGCTGCCGGTTATCAGAGTATTACAACACTCGGAGTCGACCTGTCTGACCATAACGCATGCCTGGATGCTGCGCGTGAGATCCACGAACAGCACGGTCCAATTAGCGTGCTGGTAAACTGTGCTGGCATTACCCGCGACGGCACGATGAAAAAAATGGCCTACGAACAGTGGTATCAGGTCATCGATACCAACCTTAATAGCGTCTTTAATACGTGCCGCAGCGTGATCGAGATGATGCTCGAAAATGGCTATGGCCGAATTATTAATATCTCCTCCATCAATGGCCGTAAAGGGCAGTTTGGTCAGGTTAATTACGCTGCCGCTAAAGCCGGTATGCACGGTTTAACCATGTCGCTGGCGCAGGAAACAGCCACCAAAGGCATTACGGTAAATACCGTATCGCCTGGCTATATTGCCACTGACATGATTATGAAAATTCCGGAGTCAGTGCGTGAAGCCATTCGCGAAACGATCCCGGTGAAACGCTACGGTACGCCGGAAGAAATTGGTCGCTTGGTGACGTTCCTTGCCGATAAAGAGTCTGGCTTTATTACCGGCGCCAACATCGATATTAACGGTGGGCAATTTATGGGCTAGGCCACCACGCCTAAACGACGGCTTATCCCTCACAAGGGAGCATGCAAAGCGGGAGGCGAATCGCCTCCCGCTTTGTTGTTGTCGCATTGATGGGGCGATCAGGGGGGCGGGATATGCCCCAGGTCGCGCAATAAGCTATCCAGTTCCCTGGCTTCTTTTTCCCACTGCGCCATCGATACCGGGCCAAGCGCTAATAGCGCGGCTAAAACATCGATAATTTCTTCTTCGCGACTACGCTCTTGGCGAATTCCTTCATTCAAGCGCTCTACCTGAATCGCCAGGCGCAAAGGCTCGTCGCTTTGTCGGATGCTGCCGCTGGTTAACAGGGATAGATGTACCCGCAGCCGAGAAATGGCGTCTGCCCGCGCTGCCTCATCGTCCAGCGACAACGGGAGTGGCGTGGATTGACGCTGACGGTTACGCATCTGATGCGCCTCTGCAAATACGCTGGGAAGCGGCGTGCTGATGATATCGTCAGCGTTGATAATTTCCGCGGCCCCGCCGTCCAGATAGCGCTGATCGGCGGCCAGGTGTGCGTTAACGAGCGGTAAAATAAGCTGCCATTGCTGAACGGTATCCGCAATCTTCAGACGACTCAAACGCTCGCGCTTGGCGCGCACAATACCGCTTAGGCGACGCTGCATGCCTTCGCTACGCCGGTTTCGCGGCAGTGGCTCAAGCTGGCTGACCTGGTTCAAAAAGTCGTCCAGCGTGCTGGTTTCATTGGCGGTAGTGGGTTGCCAGCTGTCCATTTGATCGATAAGTATTTGCATGGCTTCAAGCTGCTGTTGCTGATGGGCAGCCTGCTCACTCTTGTGGGCTTCGCGCTGGGCAAACAGCTGATCGCACTCATGCCGGAACGCCTTCCAAAGGGTTTGTTCCGCCCCTTTGGGTGCGCGCCCTAACTGACGCCAGTGCTGCTGTAGTTGCTTGGTTTGTGTAATGCGTTGAGCCAAGGGTTGTTGCTGGTCGTGACGAAGCGTCCGCACTTCTTCAATAAGCGCCTGCTTTTGAGAAGCGATATGCTCGGCCCGCTGATCAATTAATGTTTGCAACTGATGGCGGATTTTTCCAAACCGCTGACCAACGGCCTCAGAGCGCTCGCGAGGCACCGGCGAGTAGTGGCGCCATTGATGGCGTGCCTTGTCGCGAATTTCACGTAGTACATCCGGGTCGGCGTCCTCTGCTGGCTGGGCGAGCAGTGTTTCAAGCTGTTCACACAGCTGCTCGCGGGCCTGCAGGTTCGCTTCACGCTCCTGGCCAAGCTGGTCACGCCATGGGGCTAACCGCTCGTGGATGCGGTCAGATGCAGCACGAAAGCGCGCGGACTGTTCGCGGTTGGCGGCGGCATCGCCCAGCGACTTCCACTCTTTCACTAGCTGGCGGTGGTGGCGGTCAAGCGCGGTTTCCGCCATGTGCGGGTCGTTGGCCAGTGCTTCAATGCTTGAACATAACTGCTCGCGCTTGGGCCCTGCGACAAAGCCGCGCCAATCGCGTAGTTCGGCCAGCCGCGCGCCGGACTGTTTTAAGCGTGCCTTCAGCGGCTTGGCTTCCGCCATTTGCAGGGCTTCGATTTGCGGCTTTAAGCGCTGGTGAAGATGGCTGGCGCTTTTGAAGGCGCCACGCTCAAGCAGGTGCTCAAAGCTATCGAGTTCCGCTTCATAAGTGCTTAATGAAACCGAGGCGTGTGGGCTAGCTGCCGGTGTGTGAGACTCGGTGGCAAGCGTTGCCTGAGCGCGCTGTATCAACGCAGGCGGCGTAAATGCTTTTGGCCAGTCGCATTCGTTGAGCAGGTGGCGCATGGTGCGGTGGTCATTATCCGCAAGTGCCTGCTCTAGCGCGACACTAACACGTTGCCAGCGCTGCCAGGCATCCAGGCACTGCTCATATTGAATAATGACGTGCGTGTAGCGTTGGCTTGCAGGCTCGCTGGGCGAGTGTACGTCGGAGATCGCTTGCCAGCGTTGGCTGAAAAGCTGGCGTTGGGCACGCAGGCTGTCGATATCCTGAACGGTCAGCTCGGTGGCATGATGAAGACTTTCAAGCGTCTCCTCCAGCCCATCAAGCAGCTGATCACGTGTCTGATCCGCTTCCTCTCGGCGGGCAAGGCTCTGCTGGCGAGCCTGCTCCTGCGTTTCATGGTCGTGAAGCGTTTTACGACAGCCCAGCATGGCCTGATGAAAGCGCTGCTCTTGCTCGGCGCTAGGAGGGGGCGTCAGGTTCTTCCATTCGCGCTCTAAATGGCGAAAGCGGCCGCCATAAAGTGGCTCCCAAGGCGCGCGAGCCTGCTGTTCCATCTGGTGAAGAAGGTGCTCCAGCTGCTGCTGTTGGCGAGCCAGCCATTCGGCATCGGTTCGCTGCTGGCCGAGTTTTTCGCGGGCAAGGCGCGTTACATAACGATCACGTCGCGCATCTTTAAGCAGGCGCTTTAGGCCCTCTTCTGTCTCAATACGCTCGGCGGCGCGATGACGAACAGCCGCGACACCGTTTTGGCACGCTTGCTTAATCAAGTCGTCTTCACGGGTTAGCCGGGCAAGAGCGGTCAGGCGCAGATCAAGGTTGTCGCCTTGTAAGGCAATCACGTTTAAAAGCCGTGGCTCGTCCAGCCCTTCCACCAGCGCTTGGCGTTGTTGCAGTTCGGTACTGCCTTCAAGACCGCTAAGCCGCTGGCTCACGGCATTGAACCATGCCTCTTGCTGGCTGTGGTCAGGGTAGCCCGCCACCAATCCTTCGACATCATCCAGCGCGAGCAGAGCCGCCAAGCGGATGCTGCTGTCACTATCGTGCGCGAGTGCTTGCAGCGCTTCGCGCTGTTCAGCCTGGTGGGGGTCAAGTCGAGAGAGGGCCTGTCGGCGTACCTCGGGGTCGGGGTGTTGCCAACGAGGAGCGAACAGGCGTCTTAACAGTCCGTGCATGGATCATCCTGCGTAGAGGTGCGTAGCATGAAAAAAATTAGCCATTATTGAACAGCGGTTGCAGTCACCGGCGCTGTCGCTTAGCTTTGCCTTACTAGGGTGTAATAGAAATTGATTCTTCACACCCAAAGGCGCCAAATTGCGCTACCTTTATTTTACCTGAACATGACATGGAGTTCGGCTATGAGCCTCAACGCCGATAGTGCCAACATGGCATTTACCTTTAAAGGCGGCATGCTGCCGATGACCGTCATGGAATTAAGTAGCGCTGACCCTGAGCATATCCGGCGGCAGTTGGCCGGTAAACTGTCTCAGTCTCCTGCCTTCTTCCAGCATACACCGGTTGTGCTAAGCGTGGAAAAGCTTGATGAGCCTCATTTGGCTTTGGAAAGAATATGCGCCGTTTGCCGGGATCACAAACTTTTACCCGTTGCGGTGCGCGGCGGTTCAGAGCCGGTACGCCAGTCGGCTTGGGCATTGGGGCTTGGGTGGTTTGCACCTGTAGAGGAGACGCGCGCTCGGGCACTGGAGAGCGTCAGCAGCAAAGAGGAAGCCTCAAAAAACAATGCCTCTGACGACGACCGTATTGAGGCACACGCCAAGAGTGCGGCAACACGGCTTTATCGCGGTACCGTTCGTTCAGGCCAGCAGGTCAGTGCATCGGATGGGGATCTGATCGTTATTGGTGCCGTCAATGCGGGGGCAGAAGTACTAGCAGCAGGTAGTATTCATATTTACGGTGCTCTGCGGGGACGGGCGCTGGCAGGTATTCATGGTAATACTCAGGCCGGTATTTACTGCCGCGAGCTTGAGGCTGAGCTGCTTTCGGTGGCTGGGAATTACAAACGCCTCGAAGATGTTGATCCCCGGCTTTTGGGCCGCGCCGCAGAAGTTCATTTTATAAAAGAGCAGCTTGAAATTAAGCCGTTGGGTTGATGGCTTCAACGCAGCGTAAATCTATGCTGAATGTTTAGCGACGCTGTCTTGCCTATCCGTTACAGTAGAGCTTTTGTGACATTGACGTTCCCGTTACTCGTTCGGCGTCGTACGCTCGCGATAAACGACTTCAAGAAGGAAGTGAATCTTGGCTAAAATTATTGTTGTGACTTCAGGCAAAGGGGGAGTCGGCAAAACCACTAGCGCTGCAGCAATCTCAACAGGTCTGGCACTGCGTGGTAAAAAAACCGTGGTCATTGATTTTGATGTGGGACTGCGAAATCTTGATTTGATTATGGGGTGCGAGCGTCGTGTGGTGTATGACCTGGTAAATGTCATCCAGGGGGAAGCTGGCCTTAACCAGGCGCTGATCCGTGATAAGCGCGTTGAAAATCTGTATATCCTGCCCGCTTCACAAACCCGGGATAAAGATGCGCTAACCCAGGAAGGGGTGGCGGAGGTTTTGGAAAAGCTTCGAGAAGAATTTGACTTTATTATCTGTGATTCTCCCGCAGGTATTGAACGTGGTGCGCAGCTTGCCATGTATTTTGCCGACGAAGCGATTGTGGTCACCAATCCGGAGGTCTCATCAGTACGCGATTCTGACCGTATTTTGGGCCTTTTGGCATCGAAAACCCGACGTGCTGAGCAGGGGGGGGATCCGATTAAAGAGCATCTGCTCGTTACTCGCTATAACCCTGAACGGGTGACTACCGGGGATATGCTTACCCTTGAGGATATTCGTGAAATTCTGGCCGTTCACTTACTGGGTCTGATTCCTGAGTCCGAAGCTGTGCTTCGCGCCTCGAACCAGGGGGTGCCAGTCACTCACGATGCATCAAGTGATGCAGGTCAGGCGTATACGGATACCGTTTCACGTCTGCTGGGTGAGGAGATTCCGTTACGTTTTCATGAGGTGCAGCGCAAAGGTCTGCTTAGCCGTATGTTTGGAGGTAACCGTCGATGAAACTCTTGGAATTCTTGAAGCGTGAGCGCAAGAAATCCGCCTCGGTGGCTAAAGAACGGTTACAAATCATCGTGGCGCATCAGCGAAGCCAGCGTGGTCAGCCTGACTACATGCCGCTACTTGAGCGCGAACTGCTCGAAGTTATTCGTCGCTATGTACATGTCGACGACAACGCCATTCAGATTTCGTTGGATAGCGAAGATAACTGCTCAGTACTTGAGCTGAATGTGACGTTGCCCAAAAGCTGACAAGACAGTAGGGCAACAGGCGGCGAGAAAGGCGCTGGGTGTGCTAGGCTAGGGTTTTTGCTGCCTTGCGGAGTGCTTGTTCATGGCGCCACCTAATGCCGCCCCTGCCAGTTTTTTGTGGCATGACTATGAAACATTCGGGGCCGATCCACGTCGAGATCGGCCCGCTCAATTTGCTGCGCTGCGTACCGATGCGGACTTAAACGAGATCGGTGAGCCTATCGAGCTCTACTGCAAGCCAGCGGACGATTACCTGCCTCATCCTGCCGCGTGTTTGATTACCGGGATTACCCCACAAAAAGCGCGACGTCGCGGCCTGCCTGAAGCGCAGTTTGCCAGTGAAGTGCAGCGCCACATGGGCGAGCCGGGCACCTGTGTTGCGGGATACAACAGCTTACGCTTTGATGATGAAGTGTCTCGCCATCTGTTCTATCGCAATCTGCTCGACCCTTACGCCCGCGAATGGCAAAACGGTAACTCCCGCTGGGATTTAATTGATGTGGTGCGCGCATTTTACGCGCTGCGCCCGGACGGCATTGAGTGGCCGCTTCGTGAAGATGGCGCGCCAAGCTTTAAGCTTGAGCACTTAACCAAAGCCAACGGGATTGAGCATGAAGGCGCGCATGACGCGGTGGCCGACGTTCGGGCAACCATTGCCCTGGCGCGGCTGCTCAAAACGCGGAACCCTAAGCTGTTTGATTACTTGCTTGGCCTGCGTGGCAAACGCGCGGTTGCCACGCAGCTGGACCTGCCTAATGCCAAGCCGCTTTTGCACATTTCCCGCCGCTACCCGGCCAGCCGGGGTTGCAGCGCCCTGGTAATGCCGTTAGCTGAGCACCCTACCAACCCTAATGGGATGATTGTGTACGACCTGAGTGTTGATCCAAGCGATTTTCTTACGCTTTCGCCTGAGCAAATACGCGAGCGCGTCTTTGTCAGTCAGCAGGATTTAGCGGAAGGTGAAGCGCGTATTCCACTCAAGGTCATTCATATCAACCGTTGCCCGGTGATCTTTCCGTCGAGTGTGCTCAAGGATATAGAGGGGCCGCAAAAAGGAGCGTATGGCGCGATTGTTGAGCGCCTTGGGCTGGATATTGCAACGTGCCGTCAGCACTGGAAAACCTTGCGCAGCGCCCAAGGGGTGATGCCTAAAGTGGCCGAGGTCTTTAAGACCAACTTTGATGACGCCCCCCACGACCCTGACATGATGCTTTATTCCGGCAACTTCTTTTCCGCCGTCGACCGGCAGCAGATGGAGCAGGTGCGTGAGATGGAACCCTGGGATCTGGTAGGGCAGCGGTTTGCCTTTCAGGATCCGCGTCTTGAGGAGATGCTGTTTCGCTATCGGGCGCGTAGCTACCCTGACACGCTGGAAGGTGACGAGCGCGAGCAGTGGGAGGCGTTTCGCTGGATGCGTATTAATGATCCGGCGATGTCCGGCTTTACGCTTAAGGCCTTTGCTCGGGAGATCGAGCGCTACAATCAGCAGCCGCTCAGCGAGCGTGAGCGGCAGATCCTTGAAGAGCTGGTAATGTTTGTCGAGGCCATGATGCCCGCCCAGGCGTTCGATGCCTGAGCGGCACACTCATTTACGGAGTGTTGCGCCGGGTAAACGGCGTTAGTGCTTCGCGGTAAGGCGTTACATCGCTGGGCTCATCACCCGGGTTGAAGCGTATATCAAGCTGGTGGCCAAGTAGCTCTGGCCATGCAGTTTGAATATCCGCAGCGCTAACCTCAAGTGCCAGGTTGGCCAGCTCT
The DNA here is from genome assembly GCF_052378905.1 of Halomonas sp. AOP22-C1-8. Lineage (NCBI taxonomy): Bacteria > Pseudomonadati > Pseudomonadota > Gammaproteobacteria > Oceanospirillales > Halomonadaceae > Halomonas > Halomonas sp. AOP22-C1-8. The sequence goes on from NZ_JBQSYD010000007.1 coordinate 8,086, forward strand.
TCACGACGGTCAAAGCGGATCTCATCCAGCGCGGTGGCCTGCCAGTAACGGTTGGCCATGCCCGCAAGGCTGGTATCACGCTCGCTCAGACTGGCATGGACCGCTTTGCGATAGGCGTCGAGTTCAGCATCGTCGAGTTGCTTAAGTGCTTCGCCAGCGTCAGCTAAAAAGGCATCCATGTGCGCAGCGACCGTTTCGCTGTCCACATCCGGCGATTGAACGAGTAGTGCAATGCCAGGTGCCTCAAGCAGGGGTGAATAACCCGCGTTCACAATATAGCCCAGCTGTTCTTCCGTGCGCAGCTGTTGATAAAAGGGCGTCTCCAGCCACTGGGCAATCACACTAATGGTTGCTTGTTCTTTAGGGCTTTGGTCTCGCCCTTGTAAGTAACGCAGCACCAGGGACTCGTCGCGGGTGCTGTGCGGGTGCAGTACGCTGGAAGTCGTGTCAATGGCCAGCGGGCTAAGCGTTGGAATATCTTCTCGCGTCAAGCCTGGGCGCAGTTTGCTGCGCACCCGCTCGGCTTGTTCCTGGGCGAGTGCTTCATCCAGGTTGCCAATCGCCATGGCGTCGATATAGAGTCCGCCCAAAAAGTGCTTACGGAAGTTCTCAAGGTGCTGCTGGTCAAGGCGCTGACTGGCGTCAAGTAGTTCGGCTGTCGACCAGCGTGGGGTCAGCAGTGCTTCACCCAGCGTGCGGCTTGCCTGGCCATAAAGCGATGATTGCGGCGCATTAACCAGCTCTCTCTGCAGCTGATATTGCACGCGATCAAAGGCGCCTTCGCTAATCTCAGCCGTTTTAAGCTGATCAATGGCTTGCTCAATAAGCGGTGTCTGACCATCACGCCAACCGGAAAATGATAGCGTCATCCCACGTGCGTGCGGGTAGGCGCTAAACGACTGACCGGCCATCCATGCGGGATAAAGTGATTCATTCAAGCTGTCGTTTAGCCACCCAGCCAGCAACTGCGTCAGTACGACCTCTTCGGCCGAATAGCTGGCGTCGGGATACTGCAAACTGACCCGCCACTCAACGCTTGGTGTATTAAAGCGTGAGTCCTGCATGTGCCAAACCTTAAAGAATGGCGTGTCGATCATTAGGCTTGGGTGCTCGTCCTGGCCTTCAATAAGGGCAAGGTCGCTGGCAATAAAGGGGTTGGGTTCAGGCAGGGCCAAACCTTCAAGCGCGAGACCTTCTTGAACAGGCGGTTGTTCTCGCCACTGGGTCGAGAACCAGGGCGAAACCGTGTCACTTTCCACCTCGGGCGCAGAGTAAAAGCGCAGCATGTTGTCCGGCGTTAACGCAGCCAGATACGCTTGCTGGCGCTCAGTGTCCGGTGCATCCATGCGATACGCGGCATACTGCACATCCTCAACCGGGTAGCGGGACAAATTCATGGCGAGCTGAGTGGCTTCCTGCTGGGGTGCGCCGTGCTGTTGAAAACGAAATGCCTGCTCGCTCAAATCGCGCAGTTCAGTATAGCGCCAGTCAGCCAACCCATCGTCACGCAGCTGATCAATGGCGGCAAATAGCGTAGCCTGGATATCATCAAGCCGCTCGGCACCGGCAGGCGTCAGGCTAATGGAAACCGTAAACAGGGCGTCCTGACCATCGCCGCGCTGAACACCTGCGGACAGGCCGTCGGCCAAACCTGCGTTACGCAGTACCGCCAAAAGGCTGCCGTCCCCTTCATCGCCCAGCAAATGCGACATTAAATGAGTGGGTTTTGCGTGGTACTCATTTTCGGGATCAGGGATGGGGAAGTAAAAACGCAACTGGCGGCGATCTTGCAGTGACTGACGCTCAACGTAGCGTGGCAGGGTATCGGTATCTACCAGCGGTGCATCAATCGTAGGAACGCTCAGGCCATTGTCAGGAATATCCGCAAAACGCTCCACCACCCACTCTTCGAGTGTATCAAGCGGCTGAGGGGCTACGACGGCCAGGTTCATTACGTTGGCATCGTAATGTTGGTGATAAAAATCGATGACACGTTCGCGTAGCGTCGCTTCTCCCGCCGGCGGGCTGGCTAACGTCTCGCGGCTGCCAACGGCAAATCCTGTGGTGGCATTGTCAGGGTTGAGCAATTGATTAAGCACGTCGTTTTCGCGTCGGGACTCATCGCGAATTCTTGCCATGTACTCAGAATGAACGATATTGCGCTCGCTCTCTAAATGGTCGGCATTAAACAGCGGTGACAGGAAAAACTCGCTAAAGCGATCAAGCGCTTCCGGCAGAGCGGAGGGCTCGATATCAAAAAAATAGTTGGTATCTTGCTGAGCGGTAAAGGCGTTATGGGAGCCCGCGTGGTCAGAAATAAAGCGCTGATAGGCGTCTGGAGCGGGATACGCCTCGGTACCCAGGAACAGCATGTGTTCAAGGAAATGGGCAAGCCCTTGCAGATCATCAGGATCCTGGGCGCTACCGACTCGGACGTTCATGGATGCAGCGGCTTTATCGGCGTCAGGATCGCTTACCAATAGTGCTTGTAGACCATTTTCAAGCGTCAGCACGCGATAGTCGCGACTGTCAAAGGGGCTGGCAATCGGGATGACAGTGTCTTCTATCGGATCATCACCAGCGGCCAGCACGCCGGGGGAAAACCATACGGTGCTGAGCACCGCTGCCAGTACAACGCGCGAATAAAATAGTCTACTTTTCGGTCGTAACATTACGGCTCCTGTGGGACGGTCCATTGCAGCATTGGCCCAACCGGGTGGGCACAAGCGGCTGATTGATAGGCAGGATTGTTGACATGCTTGGATACTGGAAATGCACCTAATAGTTCCAAGGGTGCGGGTGTTAATAACGCTTTAACGGTTTCCAAAGGGCTATCGGGATCAAGCCATGTGGTCAACGCATGCGGAGGAATGACCACCGGCAATCGGTCGCTAAGCGGTGCCAGGCATGCGTTGGCCGGTACGCTAATCAGTGCTGTTGAGTCAGTAAACGCGGTAAGCGTTGTATGGTAGCGGCACCATAACGCACCGAGCAGTAAGGGCGCGCGCCTCACCTCTGTGACCAGATAAGGCTGTTTGTGTCGCGGCAGTGCTTTCCAAACGTAAAAACCGCTGACAGGGATCACGCAGCGGCGAGCCTGAAACGCTTCATGGAACATGGCTTTTGAACTGAGTGTCTCAGCTCTAGCGCAGTGTGGAGCGTGATCCAGCACCGTTAACCACGGGGGGGTTAATCCCCAAAAAACTGATTCGAGCTGCAACTCACCCTGGGCTAAACGAATAGCCGAAACGGGTTGGCGGGGTGCCAGATTGGAGGATTCCACCAGCGCGGATGGCGCCTTGAGTGAGGGCAGAAGACGCTTGAGCGGTAAATTGTGTACATGTAGGCGTCCGGTCATGCCAGTCTCCTTAAGCAGAATCGACTCAATCATGTCATGGGAGAGGTTAAAGATGCACAAGAATGCGCTAAATGTGGCGCTTTAGTGTCGAAAACAGTGTTCGATATAAGGTATCCTATATTACCCCTTGCTCACGCTAAAGCGCTGTGAGGCATTCTTTCTTGTTATTCGTTGACCTGAAGAGATCGCCATGGCCCGTCCTAGACAGCATGCGCCCGATGCCCTCCATGCGCAGGTCATGAAAGCTTGTGATGATTGGTTGGCTGTACAGTCAGTCCACGATTTATCCCTGCGTGCCCTGGCTAGAGAGGTTGGCTGCGCGCCCAGTACGCTGCTTAAACTTTACGGCAGCTTTAATAACTTATTGCAGCACGTTAACGTCGAAACGTTGGCGGGTTTGAAGCAGACCATTACGTCATTATCGGCAGACGCGCCAGAGCCTTGGCTGCGTTCGCTGGCGCATGCGTACTGGCACTTTGCCGAGCAAGACTGCTACCGCTGGAAGCTGCTGTTTGATTACCCCTTGGCACAAGAAGGGGAGCTGGATCAGCGTCAAAGCCATCTAATTGAAGCGCTGTTTACCCAGGTTGAATCCGCTCTCAAAGAGTACCAGCCCACGCTTGATGATCTCGAAGCTCGGCGGCTGGGGCGCACGCTATGGGGCAGCGTACATGGGCTTGTACAGCTGGGATTAAATGAACGCTTGGGGTATTGGCAAGGCCAGCAGCTTAAAGTGGATGAACTGCTGGATCAGTTGGTCAGTACGGTGCTGGCAGGGCTTCGGCGCCGGGAGCCGGCGTCGTGAGATGGTGGATCAATGCTGTCCGCCAAGTGCTGCGTAGCCTGATTTATCTGGCTATGCGACTTTGCTATCGCTTGCATGTGCATGGGCGTTATCACCTCCCCAAACGCGGCGGTGCGCTGGTTGTGTGCAACCACGTAAGCTTTATGGATGCTCTGGTCTTGGGGGGCGGTAGCCCTCGGCCACTGCGTTTTGTTATGGATCAGCCAATTTTCGATTCGCCCTGGCTCAAGTGGTGGTTTCAGCTTGTCGGCGCTATTCCCATTGAGTCCGAGCGGCGTAGCCCCGGCGCCTTGCGGCGTACGCTGGATGAAGTGAGCCAGGCGCTGCGTCGTGGGGAAGTCGTTATGGTATTTCCGGAAGGGCGGTTAACGCCAGACGGTGATATCCATACCTTCAGACGCGGGCTGGAAACTATTCTGGCACGCGATAATGTGCCGGTGATTCCCGCTGGGCTGGCAGGCTTGTGGGGCTCCTGGACATCACACTACAACGGTAAAGCGCTGAAAAAGTGGCCAAGCCGCTTTAGGGCGCCGGTTAGCCTGCATTTTGGTCCACCCATTAATGTGCAAGAGGTGGATGGGGTTACGCTGCGTGGCTATTTGGAAACGCGGGTGCGAGCGCTAAAAGTGGCCGCCGATAAAGATATTGACGCGTGCTAACGCGCTTCAGCGCTACCTGTTCATGTCGTCCCCAGTGATGTCCATTTCAAGTGCTAGCTATCTCAATCAAGCGCTATCTATCTCAAAGTACTGTCAGGGTTGGCGTCTTGGAAGACGCACGTTTTGCCAGCAGCGGGCAGAGGTGATCAGGTTGTCGCGGATCTCCAGTATTTCCATACGGATATTGTTAATTTGCAGGCTGGCGGGGCCTTCGGGGAACGCTTCAAGATGCTCTAAAATCAACCCGTTCAGGGTCTTGGGGCCATCGGTTGGTAAGTGCCATCCCAGCATTTTATTGATTTCACGTATGTTAGCCGTACCCTCAATGACATGGCTGCCGTCGTCCTGCTGATGAATCTCTTCATCTTCTGACACGTCCGTGGTGAACTCGCCAACGATCTCTTCCAGAATATCTTCAAGCGTTACCAATCCTTCGACATCGCCATACTCATCTACCACGATACCGATACGCCGCTTCTGCTTTTGAAAGTTAAGCAGTTGGGTATGGAGCGGTGTGGACTCAGGAATAAAGTAGGGCTCGCGTGCTTCCTGGACAATGGCCGCCTTGGTGACTTCGTCACGGGATAAAAAGCGCGCGGCATTGCGCAAGTGCAGCATGCCGATGATGTTATTGATATCGCCTTTATAAACCGGTAAGCGGGTGTGCTGGCTGGTACGAATTTGGGTCAGAATATCTTCCAGCGAGTCGTCCAGGTCAATCCCCAGCACTTCATGGCGCGGCACCATAATGTCGTTGACCGTGACATTCTCAAGATCCAGGATCGATAGCAGCATGGCCCGGTGGCGGTAGGGGATCAGCGTACCCGCCTCATGCACCACGGTACGCAGCTCGTCGCGGGTAAGGTTGTCGCCGCCATTCTCCACGCTTTTCACGCCCAGCAGGCGCAGTAGGCCGTTCGAGATCATATTCACCAGCCACACCAGCGGATAAAGCAGCTTCAAAAGCGGCTCCAGCGCCATAGAACTGGGGTAGGCAATACGCTCAGGTTTAATCGCCGCGTAGGTTTTGGGGGTAACCTCGGAAAAAATTAAAATGGTAATCGTTAAAATGGCAGTAGAAATCGCCGGACCTGATACTTCGCCGAAAAAGTGAATAGCGATGATGGTCGCAATGGATGCTGCAAGGTTATTGACGAAATTGTTGCCGATTAGAATGACGCCAATCAAGCGGTCAGGGCGGGTAAGCAGGCGCATGACCCGTTTGGCGCGCCGATCACCGCTGTTGGCCTGATGGCTCAGGCGATAACGATTAATCGACATCATGCCGGTTTCAGAACTGGAGAAAAAAGCCGATAGCAGTACCAGTAAGCCAAGAAGGCCGAATAGTAATCCCAAGGGGAAGTCGTCGCTCAAGTCGAAAATTCCTTTATGCTGTATCAAGCACGGTTTGTAGAAGCTAGAAGAAGGTGTGTCAAGACAGCCATAGCCGTGTATATGGGCTTAGCGATTGAGCAGTATCTCAAGCACAAACTTACTGCCAAAGTAGGCCAGTATCAAAAGCGTGCAACCACCCAGCGTCCACCGTACTGCGCGCATGCCGCGCCAACCGAAACGATAGCGGCCAATGAGTAGGGTTGTGAAAATAACCCACGCCCCTAACGAGAGAGCGGTTTTATGTAATAAATGCTGGGCAAAAATATTATCAAGAAAGATAAAGCCGCTCACAATTGAGAGCGTTAGTAGCAAAATGCCTGCCCAGACCAACTCAAACAGGACGCGTTCCATTGTGGTTAAAGGAGGAAGCGACTGCACGATGCCGCGAATATGGTGATGGCGTAGCGCCTGGTTTTGTAATCCCACCAGGATTGCCTGTATCGCTGCAATTGCGAGCATGGCAAACGCCAGTGCGGAACTAATGGCATGCAGCAGAATGCCGGGTGTCAGGCCCGTGTGGCTAGTGTGGCTGGGGAGCCAAGTGGCGGTAATCAGCGCGACACCCGCTAAAGGAAAGAGAATGATGCCGACGTTAAGCACTGGCTTGAAAAGACTCGCTATCAACAGCACATTAACGGCGACCGCCATGAAAAGCGTCGCGCTGGTGGTAAATCCAGGCAGGAAGCCTGGGGATTGCCCCATCAGTTGGACGACCACCGGGATATGGAGCAGCAGGCCCAAGGCGCCCAGCAGGCGCACCATGCCTTGGCGTGGCGGCACGCGGCGAAAAAGGGTCATGCCCTGCCAAGTGGCAGCAGCAACATAGAGTACAAAAGCGATCGTGGCGAAAGGCAGCGCCTGCATGATGCTATCCGTGCGCGCATTTCGCGCGTTGCAGTAAAAAACAGTTAAGTTAACGTGTACCGACTACTATAACCAATCAAAGCAGTATCGCACAGCCATCGTTAGCCCGCGCGGACAGTCATGGAGACTCAAGGCGTGAGCGCGTATAATCCATGCACATCAGTCTAGGGGCGTAGGCCCGGCGACAGCGACGGAGGCAGAGAGGCCCCATGTTTCAGAATCTCAGTGAGCGTCTTTCCCAGACGTTGAAGTCGATTAAAGGTCAGGCGCGCCTGACCGACGACAATATCAAAGATACCCTGCGTGAAGTGCGCAAAGCGTTGCTTGAAGCCGACGTAGCGCTGCCGGTCGTCAAGGCTTTTATCGAACGCGTTCGCGAGCGGGCGGTTGGCCAGGAAGTGTCCAAGAGCCTGTCGCCCGGCCAGCAGTTCGTCAAAATCGTTCAGCAGGAGCTGGAAGCCATTATGGGCGAGGCCAACGAAGGCCTGGCTCTGAAAGGCTCGCCAGCCGTTGTGTTGATGGCCGGTTTGCAAGGGGCGGGTAAAACCACGTCGGTAGCCAAACTTGCTCGCTACCTGCGCGAGCGCGAGAAGAAAAAAGTCCTGGTGGTGTCGGCTGACGTCTATCGCCCGGCAGCCATTGACCAGTTGGAGACGCTGGCCAAAGAGGTTGAAGTCGACTTCTTCCCGTCGCGCTCGGACCAAAAGCCTGTTGATATTGCCGAAGCGGCGATCAAGCACGCCAAAATCCAGTTCCACGATGTAGTGCTGGTAGATACCGCAGGCCGCTTGGCAATTGATGAAGCCATGATGGCGGAGATCCAGGCGCTGCATAAAGCGATCTCACCGCAAGAGACGCTGTTTGTCGTCGATGCGATGACTGGCCAGGATGCGGTTAATACCGCAAAAGCCTTCCACGATGCGTTGCCACTGACCGGGGTTATTTTAACCAAGGCCGACGGCGATGCACGTGGCGGTGCGGCGCTGTCGGTACGTCATATTACTGGCAAGCCCATCAAGTTTATGGGGGTGGGCGAGAAAGTTGACGCGCTGGAGCCCTTCCACCCGGATCGTGTTGCATCACGCATCCTCGGCATGGGCGACATGCTGTCGCTGATCGAGGAAGCCGAGCGCACGGTTGATAAAGACAAAGCTACCAAGCTTGCCAGCAAGGTCAAAAAAGGCGATGGCTTTGATCTGGAAGACTTCCGCGACCAGTTGCAGCAGCTCAAAAAGATGGGCGGCATGGGTGGTCTTCTGGGCAAACTGCCTGGCATGGGGCAAATGGCCGAAATGGCTCAAGGCCCTGGGCCTGAGAAAGAGCTGGGCAAGCTTGAAGCGCTGATCAACTCCATGACGCCCAAGGAGCGCCGCGCGCCGGATATCATCAACGGCTCGCGCAAGCGCAGGATTGCCGCCGGTGCTGGCCTGCAGGTGCCCGACCTGAACCGTCTGCTCAAGCAGCACAAGCAGATGCAGAAGATGATGAAGAAAGCGGGCAAGAAAGGCGGCATGCAGAAAATGATGCGCGGCATGTCCGGCATGATGGGCGGCGGCGGAGGTCCTGGCGGCCCAGGTGGAATGGGCGGCATGGGCGGTGGCGGTATGGGTGGCCCCGGTGGCCTGCCTTGGCGCTAAGCACATTAGTTTAGGCGCTGCGGCGACGTCGGTAAGGTTGACGGCCTGTGAGTTTTCTGGCTGTCAGGCTTTCCAATCAGGGCGCATTTGCGTAGAATGCGGCCTCTTCATGCGTGGGTGTTGGCAAAATATGTGTAAGCATTGCCGCCACATCCGGTTGTGAAGGCCTAAAATGGTACAAAGCAGCCACTTATCTTCAAGTGAGCCGCGTATCAAGAAAACAGTATGATGAGTGTTCTGGTGGCGGTTTGCGCTATTTTCCACTCTCGTAACCTCAACCGAAGGATAGTTATCGTATGGTTACCATTCGTTTGGCACGTGGTGGCGCCAAGAAGCGTCCCTTTTATCACCTGACTGTTACTGACTCGCGTAACGCCCGTGACGGCCGTTTCATCGAGCGTATCGGCTTCTTCAACCCGGTTGCTCGTGGTCAGGAAGAGCGTCTGCGCGTTGATCTAGAACGTGTTACTCACTGGCAGAGCCAAGGCGCCCAGTTGTCTGGTCGTGTTGCTGAGCTGGTTAAAGAAGCGCGTAAACAGGCGTAAGTCTGTTCACGGTAGAGTCTGGACTGCTGTACGTTGAGGTCGTCGATGACGCGTTTTGAAACAAGCCAAACTGACGACACGCATGTGGTGTTAGGCAAGCTGACTAGCCCCCACGGGGTGCAGGGTTGGCTCAAGGTGTATTCTTACACCAGCCCCATGGACAGCATTTTGGATTATCCCGAATGGTGGGTGCGCCAAGGGGAAACCCTGACGCGAATGGCCATTGTTCAGGGACGTCGGCAAGGTAAAGGCCTTGTTGTGCAGATTAAAGGCGTAAATGACCGCAATGCCGCTGAGGCTCTGGCGCAAGCGGATATTTTACTGCCCAAAGATGCACTGCCTACACTGTCAGCCGATGAGTATTACTGGCATGAGCTTGAAGGCTTGGCTGTCTTCACTCAAGCCGGCGAGCGGTTAGGGCGGGTAAGCTACCTGTTTGAAACCGGCGCCAACGATGTCATGGTGGTTCGCGGCGATGACGACGCGATCGACAAACGCGAGCGGCTACTCCCGTTTTTGCCTGATGACGTGATTGTCGAAATCAGCCTTGAAGATGGCCGTATGGTCGTTAACTGGGACCCTGAGTTTTGATCAATGACGAAGCGGCCGATGTGCAAACAGCGGTGCTCGGCAATGATATGGATACGCCCGCTATGTGGATCGGCGTAGTATCGTTGTTTCCTGAAATGTTCGATGCACTCACCCAGCAGGGCGTAGTAGGTCGGGCGATAGAGAAGCAACGTATTGCCTTGGAGTTTTGGAACCCGCGAGATTACGCCACCGACCGCCATCGCAGTGTGGATGATCGCCCTTATGGCGGCGGCCCGGGTATGTTGATGAAAGTCGATACACTCCGTGGCGCTATCCACGATGCCCGTGAACGGGCACATCAAGCCACCGGCCAGGTGCCTACGGTGATCTACCTTTCGCCCCAAGGGCGTAAGCTTGATCAAAAAGGCGCTCAGGCATTAGCCGCTACTGGCCCCCTTGTGGTGGTGGCAGGGCGCTATGAGGGGATTGATGAGCGTGTGGTGGAGAGTGACATCGATGAAGAGTGGTCGATTGGCGACTATGTGCTGAGCGGCGGTGAGCTGCCCGCCATGGTGCTGATTGACGCAGCGGCGAGGTTGGTTCCCGGTGTATTGGGGCATCAGGACTCCGCTATCGAAGACTCGTTTAATGACGGTCTTTTGGACTGCCCGCACTATACCCGTCCAGAAAGTATCGACGGGCGCCAGGTGCCGGATGTGCTGCTAAGCGGTAATCATGCAGCCATCAAGCGTTGGCGGTTGAAGCAGTCGTTAGGCCGCACATGGCAGCGCCGTCCCGATCTGTTAGAAGGGCGCGCGCTTAATGCTGAGCAACAGCAGTTGCTGAACGAGTTTATCGAGGAACACGCTCTGTCTGCCAAGTAGGTTATTTTCAACGACCTGGTGCAGAGCGGCGGTGCAGGACGGAAAGGGCACGTCGTCTACATATTGACGGCAAGCCTACGGACCTGTGTCACCCATAACGACTCCCGTGTGGCTCGATTCGAGCGCCGGGATCACGGTTTGCCCCTTCCACAACTGCGTGGCAAACCATTCCGTTATTTAGGAGTATGAAGATGAGCAGCAAGAACAAGGTGATCCAGGCGATCGAAAACGAGCAGATGGGCAAAGAGATTCCTTCTTTTGCGCCGGGCGACACCATTATCGTTCAAGTAAAAGTCAAGGAAGGCACCCGCGAGCGTCTGCAGGCGTTTGAAGGTGTTGTTATTGCCAAGCGTAACCGTGGCCTGAACTCCGCTTTCACCGTACGTAAAATTTCTCACGGTGTTGGCGTTGAGCGTACTTTCCAGACCTACAGCCCGCTGGTTGACTCTCTTGAAGTCAAGCGTCGTGGTGACGTGCGTCAAGCCAAGCTGTACTACCTGCGTGAGCGTAGCGGTAAGTCAGCACGTATCAAAGAAAAGCTGTCCTAAGCGACGCTTTCTCGGGCGCGCACTGTTCTTGACGTACGTCTTGGGCACGTGTCGCACCGGATACCAGAACCCCGTCACCGCTTTGCGGGGCGGGGTTTTGTTTATGTGTTCATATACTCAGCAGGAGACGATTAACGTATGAGCGTCATTGATGCTTTCCTGGACGCCCTTTGGTTAGAGCAAGGCGCCAGTGATCATACGTTAGCCGCCTATCGGCGCGATTTAACCGCGTGGCAGCACTACCTGGTAGCAGAAGGTGAGGATATATTGTCTCCCACGGGGCAGCGGCTTCCCGTATGGTTGGATGCCCGCCGAGAGCAAGGCTATCAACTGCGAAGCAATGCCCGGCTGTTATCAAGCCTTAGAAGTTTTTATCGCTGGGCGCGCTTACACGGACATGTGGTTAGCGACCCGCTGGTGGATGTTAAGCTTCCCAGAGTGCAGCCAGGCCTACCCAATACGCTGGAAGAGGCGGAGGTCGAGCGCCTGCTGATGGCGCCTGATGTTGATACGCCGCTGGGCGTGCGCGACCGCACCATGCTGGAGCTGCTGTATGCCTGTGGGCTGCGCGTGTCGGAGCTTGTGTCGTTAACCGGCGATGCGGTGAATCTGCGCCAAAATGTGGTGCGTGTGCGTGGTAAGGGGGATAAAGACCGCTTGGTGCCCATGGGGGAAGAAGCAGCAGATTGGCTTGCGCACTATATGAAAACGGCCAGACCTGCGCTGATGAGCGACCCGACCAGGCCAGCGCTTTTTCCAGGGCGCCATGATAAAGCCATGACGCGACAGACCTTCTGGCACCGTATAAAAGCGCATGCCATCACGGCTGGTATCTCGCGTCCGCTGTCTCCGCATACGCTGCGGCATGCTTTTGCGACACATTTATTGAATCATGGGGCCAATTTACGGGTCGTACAGCTGCTGTTAGGCCACAGCGATTTATCTACGACTCAAATTTATACGCATGTTGCCCAAGCCCGCTTGGAGCATTTACATGCCGAACACCATCCGCGAGGTTGAAGATAGAATGCGCCAACGTACGGTTACTCCTTCTTTACGCACGGCATTACTCACGCTCGCCATCGCCAGCGTTTTGCCGGTCGCCGCTCAGGCAGATGCCGTCACGCAACGACTGAGTGAGTCGCTGAGCGTTAATGGTCAGCCGATGCCGGTTGAGCACGTAACGACGACTCCGATGGAAGGCATTTACCACGTGCGCTTGGAAAGCGGCGAGTCGTTCTACACCAACGCCGATGGCAGCCACTTTTTGGTGGGTGATCTTTTCGAAAATGCTGAGACGGGGCTGGTCAATTTAACCGAGCAGTCCAAAAATCAGGAGCGTGTTGCGGCACTGGCAAGCATCCCCGAGTCTGAGCGCGTTGTGTATCGCGGTGTCGATGAGCCAAAAGCCACCGTGGTAGTATTTACCGACCCCACTTGCCCCTACTGTGAGCGTCTTCACGAAGCCGTGCCTGAGCTTAATGAGCGCGGGATTGCGGTACACTATTTAGCATTCCCACGGGCGGGTATGGGCAGCGATGCGGCGACCTCCATGCAGCAAGCGTGGTGTTCGGATAATCGTAGTGAAGCGATGACCCGTGCCCAGCAGCGCCAGCCACTATCGGGCCCTTCGGATTGCGATAACCCGGTGGCTGAACAGTATGAGTTGGGTATGGCGCTGGGCGTACAGGGCACGCCCGCGATTATTCTGCCCGATGGCCAAATGGTACCAGGCTATGTACCGCCAGAAAGGCTTGCCGTCATGTTAGGCTTGGGCGACGTCTAAGCTTGACCTGTCAGGCGCTTTGAAGCAGGCGCTTGGCAACAGAAACGTAGCAACAGAAACATAGCAATAGGCACGCCCAACAAGTGCCCACCAATAGAGAGCACCGTTAACGAGCGGTGACGCTGAGACACTGAATTTAAGACCAGGCGCCAAGGGCGCCCACCACGAAAGGGGATGTATTTTGAAACCGGTAAGAGTAGGCATTTGTGGGCTAGGCACGGTTGGCGGCGGCACGTTCAATGTATTGACGCGCAACGCGGATGATATTGCACGCCGTGCAGGCCGCCCTATTGTGATTGAGCAGGTGGCTCACCGTAGTATTCACCCCGACTGCGATATTACCGGTATTAATGCAACCACCGATGTTTTCGAGGTGGCAACTAACCCTAACGTTGATGTGCTGGTCGAGCTGATTGGCGGCTATGACATGGCGCGTGAATTGGTACTCACCGCGATTGCCAATGGCAAACATGTGGTCACTGCTAACAAGGCGTTGATTGCTGTTCACGGTAATGAAATCTTCAAGGCGGCTCATGAAAAGGGCGTTATCGTCGCCTTTGAAGCCGCCGTTGCAGGCGGTATTCCGGTTATCAAATCGCTGCGTGAAGGCTTGGGTGCCAACCGCATTGAGTGGGTGGCAGGCATCATTAACGGCACCGGCAACTTTATTCTGACGCACATGCGTGACGAAGGCCGAGCCTTTGAAGACGTACTTGCCGAAGCGCAGGCACTGGGTTACGCCGAAGCCGACCCCACGTTTGACGTGGAAGGTATCGATGCGGCGCACAAGCTGACCATTCTGGCCTCGATTGCTTACGGTGTACCGCTTCAGTTTGAAAGAGCCTTCACCGAAGGTATTTCACGGATTACTGCTGAAGATGTCGAGCAGGCCGATAACCTGGGCTACGTTATTAAGCACTTGGGTATTTCCAAGCGTACCGACCAGGGGCTTGAGCTACGCGTTCACCCCACGTTGATCCCCAAAGAGCGTTTGCTGGCCAATGTGCATGGCGTCAAAAACGCCATTGCCATCATGGGTGATGCGGTAGGTCCCACGCTTTACTACGGTGCCGGTGCGGGTGCTGAACCAACGGCTTCCGCCGTGGTTGCTGATGTGTTGGATGTGGCTCGTGATATTACAACTGCCCACCACTATCGCGTGCCCTATTTGGCGTTCAGCGGTATTGATGAAGATGTCAGCCAACTGCCGATTATGCCGATGGAAGACATCATTACGGCGTATTATCTGCGCCTGTTGGCGGTGGACCGCCCTGGTGTACTGGCCCGCGTGGCCACCATCCTTTCGGAGCAGGGCATCTCTATTGAGGCACTGATCCAGAAAGAGGCAACCGAAGGCGAGCTGGTGCCGATTATTTTGCTGACGCACCGCACCAAAGAGAAGCAGATGAACGAAGCAATTCGTGAAATCGAAGCGATGGCCGATATCGCCGGACCGGTGACACGCATCCGCGTGGAAAGCCTGAGCGAAGGGGAGTAACCCACTATGCGCTATATCAGTACGCGTGGGCAGGCGCCCGCGCTCTCGTTTGAAGAAGTCGTACTAACCGGTATGGCCAGCGACGGCGGCCTTTACGTGCCGGAAGAGCTGCCCACCCTCTCGAAAGAAGCGCTGGCCGATATGGCCGGGCTTTCTTACGCCGAGATTGCTTTTCGGGTCATGAAGCCGTTTGTAAACGGCGAGATCGACGACGACACTTTCCGCACCATCGTGACCGACGCGTATTCCACCTTCACTCACGATGCGGTGGTGCCGCTCAAGCAGCTCGACGCCAATCACTTCCTGCTTGAGCAGTTCCATGGCCCGACGCTGGCATTTAAAGACGTCGCGCTACAGCTTTTGGGCCGCCTGTTGGATCACTTTTTGAAAAAGCGCGGCGAGCGCGCGGTGATCATGGGCGCCACCTCGGGCGATACCGGGTCGGCGGCGATTGAAGGCTGCCGCCACTGCGACAACCTGGATATCTTTATTCTGCACCCGCACCAGCGGGTGTCCGAAGTGCAGCGCCGCCAGATGACCTCGGTGCTGGCCGATAACGTCTTCAATATTGCTATCGAAGGCAATTTTGACGACGCTCAAGCCATGGTCAAGGCAAGTTTTGCCAATCAAGACTTTCTGAACGGCACGCGCCTGGTGGCGGTCAACTCGATCAACTGGGCGCGCATCATGGCTCAGATTGTTTACTACGTAGCAGCGGGTGTGGCGTTGGGTGCTCCGCATCGCGAGGTCAGCTTCTGTGTGCCGTCGGCCAACTTTGGCAACGTGTTTGCGGGCTACATGGCGTACAAAATGGGGCTGCCGGTCAAGCAGTTCATCATTGCCACCAACTCCAACGACATTCTGCACCGTACGCTGGCCGCCAACGACTTCTCCAAGAAGGAGCTTGAGGCAACGCTCGCGCCTTCCATGGATATCGTGGTGTCGTCGAACTTCGAGCGTCTTCTGTTTGATGCTTATGAGCGTGATGGCGCCGCCGTGGCGGCACTGCTGGAGCGCTTTCAGCAAGAGCCCACCGCACTTGCCGATGCGCCGCTTGCCAAGCTGCGCGAGAAGTTCTCAAGTTTTAGTGTGGACGATGCGACCATTCTGGACGTCATTCGCGAAGCGCATCACCGTACTGGTGAAATGCTCGACCCGCATACCGCCACGGGCTATCGCGCTGCTGAGCGTGTCCGCGCTGATCACTCAACGCCGATGATAACGCTTGCCACCGCACACCCGGCCAAGTTTGCTGAAGCTGTGGTGAAGGCAGGCTTCCAGGGTGTACCCCTGCCCACGCATATGGATGATTTGCTGGAGCGTGAAGAGCACTACACGGTATTGCCAGCTGAGCTGAGCGCCGTGCAGCAGTTTGTGGCGGATAACCGTCGTTAACACATGATGACTGCTTTGCCAGATGCCAATCCGCCCGTTACACCTCAGCACACCACGCAGCTAATGTTGGAGCCTCGTCCGCTGGACGAGGCTGTCTACGCCCGTGCCCAGGCACAAGGCTTGAGCGAGCTTCAGGCGCGCCTTCTCGCCTCACGGCTGCCCGGCTATCAGGGCGAGCTTGCCCCGCTGGTAACGCCCAGCCTGCGCTACCTGGCTCACCCGGAAAAGCTCGCCGATGGGCGCCGTGCCGCCGAACGTATTGCTCAGGCGGTTGCCGAGGGTGAATCCATCGGGATTTTGACCGATTACGATGTGGATGGGATTACCTCCCACGTCGTCATTCGCCGCACGCTGGTTGAGCTGTTTGGTGTGCCCGAGCACAAGCTGCATAGCCTGATTGGCCACCGTATCCACGATGGCTACGGGATCAGCTTGCCGTTGGTTGAGCGCACGTTGGCGCTTAAGCCATTCCCGACCCTGGTGATTACCGCCGACTGCGGAAGCAGCGACGAGCCACGTATTGCGCGACTCAAAGCGGCAGGCATTGACGTGGTGGTCAGTGATCACCACGCGTTGCCATTGGAAGGCCCGCCCGCGTCGGCTTACGCCTGCGTAAATCCCACCCGTGACGATTGCACTTATCCGGATAAAACCATCGCCGGGTGCATGGTGGCGTGGCTGTTGATGTCGTTGGCACGTGGCGTATTGGTGGAGTGGGGGGCCTTGCCCGAGGCTACGCCCAAGCTTTCGCCGTGGCTCTCCTATGTGGCGCTGGGCACCGTGGCGGACTGCGTATCGCTGGGCGGAAGCCCCGCCAACCGCGCCGTGGTGAGCTACGGATTAACCCTGATCAACCGCATGGACGCCGCCTGCTGGCGCGCCATGGCGGCACGCCTGGGTGCGGACAGCGTACCGTTCAATGCTGAAACGCTGGCCTTTCAGATGGGCCCGCGGATCAATGCGCGCTCGCGGCTGGATGACCCTTACGCGGCGCTGCATTTCATGCTAGCCGAGAGCGACGCCGTCGCTAACCGTCAGTTGGAAGTGCTGGATCAGGATAACCAGTCGCGTAAGGCGATTGAGGCTGATATGGCCGAAGAGGCACGGGCGTTGGCCGCCAGTGCACTGTTAGCCGATGAGCCTGCTGTGGTGGTGTTTCTGGAAGATGGCCACCCCGGCGTTCAGGGCATTGTGGCCTCCCGGCTGGTGCAGTCTTACGGGCGCCCTGCGCTGGTGCTGACGCAGGCGGCGGCACCCAATATGCTTACTGGTTCAGGGCGCTCAATCGATGGTTTGCACCTGCGCGATGCGCTGCAGCGTACCTTTGAACTTGCGCCTGAGGCGCTGCAGCGCTTTGGTGGGCACAGCGGTGCCGCAGGAGTGGGCGTTCCCCGCGAACAGCTGGACGTGTTTAAACAGGCGTTTCTCAAGGCCGTAGCGGAACAGCTGGAAGGGCGTTCGCTCTATCCCCGGCTATGGACGGACGGCGAGCTTTCCACCGCGCAGCTCTCTCTTGCCACGCTTGAGGAGATCGACGCGCTGGGCCCCTATGGGCGTGAATTTGACGCACCGCTTTTTGAAGGGCGTTTTATCGTCGAAGCGCTGCGCCCAGTGGGTGCCGATGGCGCGCACTTGATGCTTGAGCTCTCCATGGGTGCCATCACCTGTAAAGCAATCTGGTTTCGTGCCTTAACGCCAGGTGAGCTGCCCGCGTTCGCCATCGGCGACACGCTGCACTGCGCTTACAAGCTTAACCGTAACCGCTGGCGGGGGCGGGAGTCGTTGCAGTTGATGGTTGAGCACGCAAGCGCAGTTTAAAACGCTTTCATCAACCCGGTCCATTAACCCTGTTCATCACCCCAGCACACTTCATAAGGGCGTTTAAATGCGCGTGGAAGATTTACCCAAGGACCCGCACCGCCTCTATGAGGATGTAATGGCGATGCTGCTGGGCACGTTCTTCGTTGCCTTGGGCGTTACCTTTTATACCCAAGCGGTGCTGCTAACTGGCAGCACTGCGGGCTTGGCGCTGCTGCTTAATTACGTGACGCAGTGGGGGTTTGGGCTGTGGTTTTTTGCCATCAACCTGCCGTTTTACTACCTGGCGATCAAGCGTATGGGGTGGAGCTTTACGCTGCGTACCTTTATTGCCATTGGCCTGGTGTCGCTGTTTTCTGAACTAACCCAGGGCTGGGTGCAGTTTGAAAGCGTGCCTTCTCTCTACGCCGCACTCATGGGCGGGGCATTGATGGGCATTGGCATGCTAATGCTGTTTCGCCACCGCACGAGCCTGGGCGGCATCAATATTCTGGCGCTCTACCTGCAGGACCGACACGGCCTGCGGGCGGGCTATGTGCAGCTAGGCATTGATGGGATGATTTTGCTGGTGGCGCTTACCCAGCTACCGTTAGACCGCGTTGGCTACTCGGTGCTGGGGGCGCTGACGTTGAACTTGATTATCGCCCTTAACCATAAGCCCGGGCGATATATCGGCGTGAGTTAGCGCTCTAGCTAAGCCAGAACCACCAGATGACCAGGGCAATGAGCCCCAGGCCCGTCGCGTTAACCAGTAAGCTCATGAGGCCTCCTGTTGAGTGGGCTTCCAGAACCGCAGGCGATTGGCATTACTCACCACGGTGATGGAGGAGAGCGACATGGCGACCCCCGCGATAATCGGTGAAAGCAGCATGCCGGTTACCGGGTAGAGCAAGCCTGCCGCAACCGGGATGCACAGCACGTTATAACCAAAGGCGCCCACCAGGTTCTGCTTGATGTTGGCAAGCGTGGCGCGGCTGATTTCAATGGCTGAGGCCACGCCGTGAAGCGACCCACGCATGAGGGTGATCCCCGCGCTTTCCATGGCAATATCCGTCCCCTGGCCAATCGCAAAGCCGACGTTAGCGCGCGCCAGCGCCGGGGCATCGTTAATACCGTCGCCCACCATGCCGACGATTTCTCCCGCTTGCTGTAAGCGCTCAATCTCGGCGTGCTTGTCCTCGGGTGTCAGGCCCGCTTTGAACGTTGTAATGCCCACTTCGCGGGCAATCGCCGCGGCGCTATGCTGGTTATCGCCGGTCAGCATGACCACGTTCAGGCCATCCTGCTGCAAGCGCTTAACGGCCGCGATGGCATCGTGACGTAGTGGGTCGCTAATCCCGAAGAGCGCCGCTAGCTGATTATCCACTGCCAGATATACCAGCGTACGCGCCTTGTGTTGTAGCGTGTTAACCGCTTGCTGGGCAGATGAAAGATCAACTCCGGCAGCCTCAAGCAGGCGCGCATTGCCCAACAGCAGCGCTTTTCCATCGCGGGTTTCGGCTTTTACGCCACCGCCTGTAACACTTTCAAACCCTTGAATCTCAGCAGGCGCGGCGCCCTGCGCATCCGCGTAAGCGATAAGGGCTGCCGCCAGCGGATGCTCAGAACCGCGCTCCAGGCCATGAACCAGGCCCAGCACAGTGGTTCTATCCATGCCAAACAGCTGTGCATCGGTGACACTGGGTTTGCCTTCGGTGAGCGTGCCGGTTTTATCCACCACCAGCGTGGTGAGCTTGCTGGCGGTTTGTAGCGCTTCGCCGCTTCTTACCAGCACGCCCTGTTCGGCAGCCTTGCCCACGCCAATCATGGTGGAAATGGGGGTAGCAAGGCCCAGTGCGCAGGGGCAAGCAATAATCAGCACGGTCGTGGCCGCTACCAGCATATGAATTACGCGTGGCTCAGGGCCAACGTTAAACCACGCAAGTGCCGCCAGTACGGCAATAATGATGACGGACGGCACGAAGATGCTCGATACTTTATCCGCCAGTTCACCAATTGGTGGGCGCGAATTCTGGGCGCTGGCGACCTGCTCGGTGATTTGCCCAAGCCGGGTATCGCGGCCCACACGGGTCGCGCGATACACCAGCCCGCCTTGGCCATTGACCGTGCCTGCGTTGACGTTATCCCCGGTTTGCTTGCTGACGGCCAGCGGCTCGCCGGTCAACATGGATTCATCAATATGGCTCTGGCCTTCGGTGACTTCGCCATCAACGGGTAAGCGCTCGCCGGGGCGCACGCGGAGTTGGTCGCCTTCACGAACCTCATCCACGTCTACCTCTTGCTCTTGGCCGTCGCGAATGACGCGTGCCGTGCGGCTTTGCAAATCAAGCAGGCGCTTTAGCGCGTTGCTGGTACGCCCACGGGCGCGAAGCTCCATGGCGTTACCCAGCAGGATAAGCCCAACCACCATCGCCGAGGCTTCAAAGTAGATCCCCTGAGCTATTTCAGGCAACCAGGGTGCAAACAGCACCACCGCCATGGAGTAGAGCCAGGCGGTACCCGTGCCCATCGCCACCAGCGTATCCATATTGGCCTGATGGCGTTTGAGATTCTTCCACGCGCTAACAAAAAAGTGTCGGCCTGGAAAGGCAAGCACGCCCAGGGTCAAGACACCAATCGCCAGCCAGTAAACGCGGCCCAGGCCCATAACGTGGGGATGATAGATAAACATGCTGAGCATCAGGGGAATGGCCAATGCCAGCGCGATGGCACTGCCCCGCAGCCGCTGCCGATAGGTAGTGGCATCTTGCTCGGTGCGAACGCGCTCGGCTTCACGCATATCCACAATCGGCTCCGCCGTGTAGCCCACTGAGGCGACTGCGTTGATAAGGGTTTGCGCATCGGCACTGCCCACCACTTGGGCGGTGTGGGTCGCGAAGTTAACGCTGGCGGCTTCCACCCCTTGGGTGTTTTTCAGCGCATTCTG
Organism: Halomonas sp. AOP22-C1-8; assembly: GCF_052378905.1. NCBI lineage: Bacteria > Pseudomonadati > Pseudomonadota > Gammaproteobacteria > Oceanospirillales > Halomonadaceae > Halomonas > Halomonas sp. AOP22-C1-8. The sequence goes on from NZ_JBQSYD010000007.1 coordinate 28,735, forward strand.
AACGCTTTTAACGCAGCTGGCGCAGGTCATGCCGCTAATTGCCAAGCGTAGGTTGGTGCCAGTCGTGGCCGGTATCTCAGTTGCCTCTGGCGTGGATTTAGGCGCTGTCGGAGAGGCGGGTTCGCTGCTGGCCGGGTAGCCGGCTTTTTCCAGCGCCGTGTTCAGGCGGCTATCGTCCAGGCTTGTAGTAACTTCAAGGCGTTTTTCAGCCGGGGTGCCCACTACCTCAGCCGCTGGGTCTTCTGCCTGAATCGCCTCGCGCATCCGCTTAACGCAGCCCTGGCAGCTCATGCCACCTACCGTACGGAAAACCGTATGGCGTGAATAGGTTGTGTCGTTCATAAGGCCTCCCTGGAAGAGGGGTCGTCGGGAAAGCTTTCAATAAGGCGGCACACGCTATGCCCATCGGGTGTGCCGTCAGGCATATGCTCCCAGCTTCCCAGCGCCTGCTCCATGCGCTGGGCCAGCGCTTCAAGTTCGGCAATCCGTGTACGGATCTGCGGCAGGCGGCTGGCCAGCAGGTCGCGCACCAGCGGGCAGGGCGAGTCGCCCTGGTCGGCATGCAGGAGAATGTCGCGTATCTCCGCTACGCTAAACCCCAGTTTGCGTGCTCGCTGAATAAAGTGCAGCCGCTCAAGGTCGGTGCTTGAGAAAAGCTGATAGCCGTTATCTGGATGGCGGCTCGGGAGAAGTAAGCCTTCGCGGGTGTAGTGGCGCACTGTCTCTGCCGTTACACCGCCCTGTTTGGCAAGCTCGCCGACTTTCATCGCGTACTCCTGTGAGTCTTCGTCTGCTGTTAGTAAACAGTGGGAATACACGTAGTGTAAAACCTATGGGTAACACGCAGGTCAAGGTGGGCTGTTCAATAATTCGGTAAAAAGGGCTTAAAACGAATAAAACAATGATTTAAAACGGTCGTACGACTAATGTATGAGCGAAAAATAAAATAAAACGCTCGTTTGCCCTTGAACCAAGGGCCGCATTGGGCGAAAACTGAGGTGTATGCCTACGCTATAAGAACAGTACCAGCGGATGTCGCCATCCACGGGATCATCGGGACAAGAGGCCGACCATGTATAATAAATTTAATAAACTCACTCTAGCAGCTGCGGTTTCGGCAGCTGTCTTCGCAAGCCAGGCACACGCTGGCGGTTATCAAATTAACGAGCAAAGCGTTAGTGGCCAAGGGTACAGCCATGCTGGGCGTAGCTCTAACGTACACGATGCCACCATTGTGTACGGCAACCCGGCAGGGATGTCGTTTCTTGATCGCGCGCAGATCACGGTGGGGGGCACCTATCTTCATGTAAATACCGATGTCAATAATGCTACCTCTGGGCGTTCTTTGGAAACGCCTGCGGGCTCATTGCCTTTGGGATCAGTAACAGGAACCAATGAAGGTGACATGGTGCCTGGTACGCTGGTTCCTTTTGCTTTTTATGCACAACCGGTCAATGAGCAGTTAGCGTTTGGTTTCGGCGTATATGCACCGTTTGGTTCAAAAACAGAGTATGAAGGTGGTTTCGAGGGGCGTAACCAGGGGAATTATACGGAGGTGAAGGTAATGACTGCCCAACCAACCGTCTCCTACCGCTTTAACGAGCAGTGGGGCGTCGGGTTGGGGATTACCTATAACCGCGTTGATGGCGAACTGCACCGACAGGTGCCCGTTGCTGTTGGAGTGGCAGCCAATGGGGACCCGATCGTTACTGAGGTGGATTCACGCGTTGAAGGTGATGATGACGCATGGGGATATAACTTGGGGGTGATTTATCAGCCGGTGCCCGAAACCACATTGGGCTTAACGTACCGCTCAAAAGTGGACTTCAATTTGGACGGTAACTTTTCCGCAAGTTCCCCTGTGCTTGATCAGTTAGGTATCGGAACCGTAACGGATACGGCTGCTCTGGACTTGACCACGCCTGAGACGGTTAACTTCTCGATAACCCAGCAAATGAGCGACAACCTCAAACTCATGTTTGGGGCTTCCTGGGCTCGCTGGAGCCGCTTTGATCAAATACTGGTTACCGGCACTGAGCGTGAAGAGATCACTAACGAGCAGCAAAATTACTCCAATGCTTGGGCGTTTGCCACCGGCGGGGAGTATCAGTTAACGCCTGAGCTGGCGTTGCGAGCAGGGCTAGCGCTGGACTTTACACCAACGCAGGATGCGACACGTAGCGTGCGTATTCCTTCTGATGACCGGCGTATTTTCTCGCTGGGTGCTGGTTGGAGCCCTACACCAGACCTAACGCTTGATTTCGCTTACTCTTATCTAACCGAGCGCTCAACCCAAGTGGATCAAACAAAGACGGATAGCTTCACTGTGGCTGGACAGCAGACACCGCCCATTACGTCTACCTACTCTGCCGGCTATAAAAACGAAGCCCACGGCTTTGGTGCTCAGTTGACCTATCGTTTTTAAGCCCATATTTTAGGCGTCTCGATGAAATACGTTTCTCGCGTGTTAAATCGGTAGCTCTACTCCTGAACCCGGCACTCGCCGGGTTCAGGCATTCGCCGTCATGGCGAGTGGATGCGAGAAACGCCAGGTTTCGTTACAATGGGTTTTCAGAATTTCGCCGCTGTGGTGCTGGCTTGGAATCATCAAGCCAAGACGCCACAGCGGCGCGTCTTTCTTTTGAACCATGTCATATTGACCAAGGCCAGGGCGATCCATGTTGGAAACCAACCCGATACATAACCAGATCAAGGACCTGTCTGAGCGGACAGACGTTCTTAGGGGGTATCTTTGACTATGCCGAGCGTAAAGATCGGCTAGAAGAAGTCTCTCGCGAGCTCGAAGACCCGAATGTCTGGAACGACCCGGACTACGCACAAAAGCTGGGTAAAGAGCGCTCTTCCCTGGAAGCCATTGTGGCAACCATCGACGAACTGGACCAAGGCCTTGGCGACAGCCGCGACCTTCTGGAACTCGCCGAGATGGAAGAGGATGAGGACACGGTTGAAGAAGTGCGCCAAGAGCTTGATGGCCTTCAGGTCGCGCTTGAAAAGCTCGAATTTCGTCGCATGTTCTCCGGCGAAATGGATGAAAATAACGCCTACCTGGATATTCAATCCGGTTCGGGCGGTACGGAAGCGCAGGACTGGGCCAATATTCTGCTGCGCATGTATCTGCGCTGGGCAGAAAGCCACGGGTTCAAGGCTGAAATAACCGAAATTTCCGCAGGCGAAGTCGCAGGTATCAAGTCGGCCTCGCTGCATGTTCAGGGCGACTATGCGTTCGGTTGGCTGCGTACTGAAACCGGTGTTCACCGGCTGGTGCGTAAAAGCCCGTTCGACTCCGGCGGCCGTCGTCATACGTCGTTTGCGTCGGTATTCATGTCCCCGGAAGTTGATGACAGCTTCGAGGTTGATATTAACCCTTCGGACCTGCGCGTTGATACGTATCGCTCCAGCGGTGCGGGCGGTCAGCACGTTAACACCACCGATTCGGCGGTGCGGATTACCCACGAACCTACCGGTATTGTGGTGGCTTGCCAGAACCAGCGTAGCCAGCATGCCAACCGTGACTTCGCCATGAAGCAGTTAAAGGCGAGGCTCTGGGAGCATGAAATGCAAAAGCGTAATGCCGCCAAGCAGGAAGCGGAAGACTCCAAGGCCGATATCGGCTGGGGCAGCCAGATTCGCTCTTACGTGCTTGATGACCAGCGTATCAAGGATTTGCGCACCGGCGTGCAGTCCAGCAACTGTGACAAGGTACTCGACGGCGACCTGGACCAGTTTATCGTCGCCAGTCTCAAGCAGGGTTTGTAATCTTTTTAGCGTTCGAACATGAATAGGGTGCCCCATGGCTAACCAAGACGCGTCTTCTCCTGAAAACGAAAATCATCTTATTGCCGAACGCCGCGCCAAGCTCACCGCGCGTCGTGAACTGGCCGCAGAGCAAGGGAAGAGTGCTTTCCCGAATGACTTTCGCCGCGATAGCCTGACCGTTGAGCTGCAGGAACGGCTGGGCGAGAAGGAAAAAGCCGAGCTGGAAACGCTTGACCATCACGCATCCGTGGCGGGGCGCATCATGCGCCAGCGCGGTCCGTTTATCGTGATTCAGGACGTGGCGGGGCAGATCCAGCTTTACGTGGATAAAAAAGGCCTGCCGGCGGATGTGCTTGATGACATCAAGAGCTGGGATATTGGTGATATCGTGGCAGCGCGCGGCCCGGTGCATAAATCCGGCAAAGGCGACCTGTACGTGATGATGGTCGATGCCCAGCTTCTGACCAAGAGCTTGCGCCCGCTGCCGGATAAATTCCACGGCCTGACGGACCAGGAGGCGCGCTATCGCCAGCGCTATGTGGATCTGATCATGAACCCGCAGTCGCGCAAAGCGTTTGAAACGCGGGCAGCGGTGATCAGCTCCATGCGCCGTTTCTTTGAAACGCGTGGCTTTATGGAAGTGGAAACGCCGATGCTTCAGGCGATTCCTGGCGGTGCGACGGCGCGTCCATTTGTGACTCACCACAACGCGCTGGATATGGATATGTATCTGCGCATCGCGCCTGAGCTTTATCTTAAGCGTTTGGTGGTGGGTGGTTTCGAGAAAGTCTTCGAAATCAACCGCAACTTCCGTAATGAAGGTCTTTCGACGCGGCACAATCCTGAATTCACCATGGTCGAATTCTACTGGGCGTATGCCGACTATAACGACCTGATGGATATGACCGAAGCGATGCTGCGCACTGCAGCCGAAGAAGTGCTGGGCACCACCACGCTTGAGTACCAGGGTGCAAGCTACGACTTCGGCCAGCCGTTCAAGCGTTTGACGCTTAAGCAGTCGATTCTGGATCACGGCGATGGCATTAGCGATGCTGATCTGGATAGTCTTGATGCGGCGCGCATAACGGCTCAGGAACTGGGTATCAAGGTCAAAGACAGCTGGGGCTTGGGTAAAGTCCAAACGGAAATTTTCGAAGAAGTGGCCGAGCACAAGCTCGACCAGCCGACGTTTATTACCGAATACCCGGCTGAAGTCAGCCCGCTGGCGCGCCGCAACGATGCCAACCCGTTTGTCACCGACCGCTTCGAGTTCTTTGTGGGTGGGCGTGAAATTGCCAACGGCTTCTCGGAGCTGAATGACGCTGAGGACCAGGCCGAGCGCTTCCGTGCACAGGCCGCCGAGAAAGATGCAGGCGACCTGGAAGCCATGTACTACGATGCTGACTACGTGCGTGCACTGGAGTACGGCATGCCGCCTACCGCCGGTGAGGGCATCGGGATTGACCGGTTGGTCATGCTGTTTACCGACAGCGCGTCCATACGTGATGTATTGCTGTTCCCGGCAATGCGCCCTGAGGCTGAGTAGCACGCTGGATGGAATGAGGTAGACTAAAAGTTGGTAAGGGCGCGATTTAGCGCCCATAATGGTCAACGTTTCGACGGCGAGGAGAATCCCATGAAACTGCTAAACCGCTCCGCTCTGAGCGTCAGGCCGACCCAGCCCTTTGTGGACTGGATCAATGCGCTGGAACCCACCATGGGAGACGACGACCTGACACTGGACGACGTCGAACGTGAAAGTACCATTTACCTGATTCCTGAAATGGATACCCCGGAAGCGCTCGAAACCTTCGTGCACGACCGCTATGTAGAAATCCTCGAAACCGAGTTGCGCGCTTGGGAAGAGGATGAACGCCAATGGCCAGAGCCGCTTGATTGGGCGCTGTTCAAGACATTTCTTAGCGTTGAGCACAGCTATCTCGCCATCGATTTGGATGATGAGACAGCGCTTGAGATTTCAGACGTTGATGATGCGTTGTTGCTCGACAGCGACCAGGATTAACGTTCGGCACTAGTTAGGCGCTATCTCATCATGACGTAACTCATGACGCACATCTTGTTCTCAAGCAGTTGCGCTCATGCACGTTAAAACCGGCTTAGGCCGGTTTTAACGTGTTAGCCGTTTCGCTTTAGGAATACCCCACCGATGCGACTGTTTCAAACCCGTCCTGGAGACGACGGCCTGCCCGGGCCGGAACGTGCCTTGGCGGTATTGGCCCTGATTACCGGCACGCTAATGGCGGTGATGGACACCACCATGATTAATTTGGCGCTGCCGACCATTGCAGCAGACTTAAACGCCTCTGCCGCACGCTCGGTGTGGATCACCAACATGTTTCAGGTGGTATGTGCCGCCTTCTTGCTGGTGTTTGCCGGGATCAGCGAACTGGTAACGCGACGGCGTATTTATCTGTTTGGGCTAGGCACGTTTATGGTGGGCGCATTGGGGGCGGCACTGTCACGTAATTTAGAAACGCTGCTGGTGTTTCGTGCCTTGCAGGGGCTAGGCGCTGCCGCCACGCTCTCTATTGGCCCTTCGCTTTACCGGGCGATATTTCCCTCACGCCTATTGGGTAGTGCGTTAGGGTTAAGTGCGCTCGTTGTCGCGGGTGGTTATGCCGCAGGGCCAACGCTGAGCGGCGTTATTTTATCCTTTGCGGACTGGCCGTGGCTGTTTGCACTTAATCTGCCCCTTGGGCTGTGCTCTTTATGGTTTGCCAAGCGCGCACTGCCTCGGGATAAACCCCGCCAGGGAAGTTTTGATTTTCTGGGGGCGCTGTTGTCCATGCTGATGCTGGCGAGTTTCTTCCTGGCCATGGACGCGGTGGGGCACGCGGCATCGTTTGGCCTGGTGGGTGCCTGGGTACTGCTTACCGTAGCAAGTGCAGTGGGGTTTATCATGCGCCAACGTCGAGCACTGTATCCGTTGCTGCCGCTGAGTATTTTTGCTGAAAAGCGCTTCACGCTTGCGGTATCCGCCTCCGGCCTTGCGTTTATTGGTCAGGGTCTGACCTTTGTGGCGCTGTCGTTCTATTATCAGGAGCAAATGGGGCTTTCGCCCCTGGAGACCGCTTGGTTGTTTACCCCATGGCCGCTTGGGATCATGCTGGTAGGGCCGTTGGCGGGTCGCCTGGCGGACCGTATCAATCCCAGTGTGCTTTCAAGCACCGGCCTGGGGCTGATCGTTGCCGGCCTGGTCGCGCTGGCGCTGGTGGATGAAACCATGGGTGTCATGGAAAGCCTATGGCGTACGGCACTATGCGGTATCGGTTTTGGCCTGTTCCAGCCGCCCAATAACCGCGAAATGATGGGCAGCCTTCCGCCGGAGCGCAGTGCCAGTGTGTCGGGCGTGATGAGCACGATTCGCACGGTAGGTCAGTCGTTTGGGGTGGCGATAGTAGGGGCAGCACTAGCGCTTGGGTTTGAGGTTCAGATAACTCTCTGGTTGGGAGCGGTTACATCGTTTCTGGCGCTTCTGGCAAGCCTTTCAAGAGTGTCGCTTGCCCGGCGTGCGCTGGTTGAACGCCGGGCATCGTCTGGTGGCTAGTAAGCGCGTACAATAAAAATGTTGAATATTGAGGAGAGCAGTAATGACGGTGCAAGCACAGATCGAACAGAAGTTAGCGGCGCTAGCGCCGGAAGTCGTGCGCGTGGAGAACGAAAGCCACATGCATAACGTGCCCGCCAACTCCGAAACCCACTTCAAGGTAACGCTGGTTAGCGACATTTTCGATGGCCTGATGCCGGTGAAGCGTCACCAGAAGATTTATGCACTGCTGGCCGGTGAACTTTCTGGCCCGGTGCATGCGCTAGCGTTGCACCTTTATACGCCGGTTGAATGGCAGGCGAGGGGCGGCGAGCGTCCTGATTCACCCAACTGTCGTGGCGGCGGCCAGTGACGCCAGAGGTTACCCGGCGCCACTACCTGGATGCCATGGGCATTACCGCCTGGGCATCACGCTATCAACTGCCCAATGCGCTGCCGACCGAAGCCTGCGAGTGGGATGAAACGCCGCCGGAAAAAACGCCCCCGCGTGAGCGTCTCCAGGCGTTGCTTGATGACGCGCCAACCCCGCGTAGCGAGCCCAAAGCACCGGGCGTTAACTCGTCTGCGTCAGCGCCTTCTTCGGTACGTGCTTTGCTCGGCCAGGCGCCAGCGGATAAAGCGCCCACGGACATCTCTGTTGAACCAGTGTCTGCTGCGTCAGCGTCCGGTGAATCAGTGCCCGTTGAATCAGTGGGGTCGATGCCTGCGGCTTCGGCTAAACCGCTGCAGTTTTCGCTTTCCTGCGTGTGTATAGGGCAGCGATGGTTGAGCTTGCACCCTGGCGAGATAACGCCCCAGGCGCAGCGCCTGCTTGCCAACATTTGGCAGGCCGTTGGTATCGCGCCGGATGCGTTGTCCAGCATCACGCTGTTTAAGTGGCCGTTAATGGCCAATACCTTTGCAGAAGACCCTCTTGAAGAAGCCAGAGAAGGGCTCTCTGCGTTTATGTCAGGCTGCGCTAGTCGGCAGGGCTGGGCGCTTGAGCGCGTACTCTGGTGGGGGGAGCAACCCGAAGACGATGGCGCTGCTGATATCATGAGCGTCTTGAATATTCAGCAAGCGCGTAGCGATACACTGGAACTGCCGGTATGGCAGGGCGTAGCACTTGAACATCTTGCTAAAAATGGCGCTGCCAAGCGTAACCTTTGGCCCCAGCTGTACGCATTAGGCCAACAGTGGAAAACGCTCAAAGCCCCCGAAAATGATCGCTGAGCTTCAGGCAAGTGACGGCCTACGGTTAGCAACTCTTGAGGCTCAGGCCCAAAGTGGAGTGAGTGAGCGCCAACTTAATGCGGCATTAGCCGATACAGATGCCTGCGTAGTGGGTTATTTTCAAGAAAATGCCCTGGTAGGCTATGCGCTAGTAGCGCGCTTACCCTTTGATGCTGAGCTTCAAGCCATTGGCGTAGACCCTGCTCACCGCCATTTGGGGCTGGGGTATGCGTTAATGCAGGCAGTGATGTTAAAAGCGGCTGAGTGGCAAAGTGAGTGTTTACTACTGGAGGTGCGGGTGAGCAACAAGGCCGCGATTAGCCTTTATCAACGTTTTGATTTTAAGGTGGATGGGCAGCGTAAAGGCTACTACCCGGCAGTACAGGGTGCCGCCGGGCGTGAAGACGCACTGCTAATGTCGCGTACGTTTAGCTAGCGATCCCTTCAAACTTGCTGAGTAAGCTGTTCAAGCGGCGTTCCCACTCTTCGCGCTCTTGCTTGAGTTTGGTGTTTTCGTCGCGCAGCTCTTCATTTTCCAGCTTCATCATTTCCAACGCTTCCACCGTATCGGTGACTTTTTGCTCGAGCTGATTGAACAGTTCCAGGCTCATGTAAACCTCCAGGTTATAAAAACAAACAACAGGCGTGCAACAGGTTGAATCAGGCGAGCGTAACGCTCGTAGGCGTCATCGGCAAGCGCTGTTTACGGGGTCTGGCGTTGATAAAGTCGGGCAGTACTTTCACCCGCTTGGGTTTCGCGGTGCAACTGCCAGTTAGTGGGAGGCATTGGGTCTAGTGAGCGTTCGGTTTCCAGGTAAATCATGGCGTCGGGTGCAAGCCAGCCAAGGGTCTCCAGTGCGTTACAGCAACTCGTAGCAAGCCCCTGGTGAAAGGGTGGGTCAAGAAATACCAGGTGATAAGGGCGAGGCGGCTGGCTCAAGAACGTGTTTGCATCGCACGCAGTGACTTGGCCTCGGGTTGCGCCAAGCGTGGCCAGGTTTTGGGTAATATAGGCGGCTATGCTGTTGTCACGCTCGATAAAGTCAACGTGAGCGGCACCGCGCGAAAGCGCTTCAATACCCAGAGCGCCGGTGCCCGCGAACAGGTCCAGCACATGTTGGCCATAGAGCTGCTGCCCCAGCCAGTTAAACAGCGTTTCACGTACTCTGTCTGGCGTTGGCCGTAAGCCGGGCCGGTCAAGCACAGGTAGCTGGCGGCGGCGAAAGTCACCACCGATAATACGAAGCTTGCCAGGCTGCCGGATAGGCGTGCCTTTGGAAGCGGATGGGCGAGAGGAGCGTTGTCGTGTCATATCGGGGATTGTAGCGGGCTACTTATCCAAAGTCTTGGTTGGCGGTGGTAGGATGGTCACAATGTTCACCTTTTAAGTCGGATGACTCCCATGTTTGGTTTTTTCAAACGTAAGAAAAAGCACGACTCCCAACAGGAGCCGCAAGAGCAACGCCCGCAGGAACTCAATGATGATGCGCAGCTTGACGAGCCGCCGCAGGAACCGCTAGCCGACGTTGAAAATGTCGCGCCGGTGACAGAGCCTGAACCTGACGTTGAGCCAGCCCCTGCGCCTCCTGAAATTAAGCCAGAATCGCCTGAGCCTGAGCCTGAGCCTGAAGTTGAGGTTGAGCCCGCACCTGCTCCATCTGAGGTTAAGCCGGAACCGCCTGAGCCTGACGTTGAGCCAGCGCCTGTGCCTCCCGAGGTTAAGCCGGAACCGCCTGAACCCGAAATTAAGCCAGCGCGTGAGCCCGACACTAACCCGGTTCCTGAGCCTGAAGTTGACCCGGAACCGGCTGAGCCTGACGTTCAGCCTGAGATCCAGCCCGAGCAGAAGCCTGCACTTCAAGAAAAGCCTGGCGAGAAGAAGGGCTGGTTTGCGCGGATTAAATCAGGCCTGGGCAAAACGCGCGCTAACTTAACCGATGGCATCGCCGATCTGTTTTTGGGAAAAAAGCAGATTGATGATGAGCTTTTAGAGGATCTGGAAACCCAGCTGCTGATGGCGGATGTGGGGATTGAAGCGACCAGCGAGATTATTGGACGCCTAGAAGCACGCGTCTCGCGTAAAGAGTTGAATAACCCTGAGGCGCTTTATCGTGCTCTTCAAGAAGAGCTTGCTGCCATGCTTGGGCAGGTGGCAACGCCGCTTGATTTGAATAAGCAAACGGACGGCCCCTTTGTGATTTTGGTAGTAGGGGTGAATGGTGTGGGTAAAACCACAACGATCGGCAAGCTGACCCAGCGTTTTCAGCGCGAGGGAAAAAGCGTCATGCTGGCCGCAGGGGATACCTTCCGGGCGGCGGCGGTTGAGCAGCTTAAGGTGTGGGGGGAGCGCAATAGCGTACCGGTCATCGCTCAACATACTGGCGCCGATAGCGCTTCGGTCATTTATGATGCTGTCGCCGCCGCCAAAGCGCGCGGCGTGGATATCCTTATCGCCGATACGGCAGGCCGCTTGCACAACAAAAGCCATCTGATGGAAGAGTTAAAGAAAGTCCATCGTGTGATGCAAAAACTCGATACCACTGCGCCGCATGAAGTGATGCTGGTGCTGGATGCAGGTACGGGGCAAAACGCGATTGCGCAGGCGAGCACATTCAACGAAGCCGTGCCCATCACGGGGATTACGCTAACCAAGCTGGACGGTACGGCCAAAGGGGGAATTATTTTTGCCTTGGCCAAACAGCTTGAGACGCCCATTCGCTTTATCGGCGTAGGCGAAGGGCTGGACGATTTACGTCCCTTCGAGGCAGACGACTTCGTTAGCGCACTGTTTGACCGCCAAGAGGACGATGCCAGCGCATGATCGCTTTTGAGCATGTCGGCAAGCGCTATGGAGGGCGCTTTGAAGCCCTGGCGCATCTGGACTTTCGTGTGGCCCGCGGTGAAATGGTGTTTTTGACCGGCCACTCGGGCGCGGGTAAAAGCTCTTTGCTGCGCCTGATTATGCGACTTGAAAAGCCTAGCCGTGGGCGTGTGATCGTGGCGGGGCACGATATTGCCCAGCTTCATGCAAGCCAGGTGCCTTTTTATCGGCGCCAGATTGGGGTGGTGTTTCAGGATCACCAACTGCTGTTTGATAGAAGCGTGTTTCATAACGTCTCGCTGCCGCTGGATATTCAAGGCATTGAGCCGCGGGAGTCGGCGCGCCGCGTGCGCGCCGCGCTCGATAAAGTGGGGCTTTTACACCGTGAGAAGGCGCTGCCCGTTGAGCTTTCAGGTGGTGAGCAGCAGCGGGTCGGCATTGCCCGAGCGGTGGTTAATAAGCCCGCGCTTCTCCTGGCCGATGAGCCAACCGGTAACCTGGACCCCCAGCTTTCCGCCGATATCATGGCGCTTTTTGAAGACTTCAATCGCATCGGCACCACGGTAATGATCGCAAGTCACGACCTTGCGCTGATTGCTCGTTTGCGCCACCGTATTTTGCGCTTGCGTGATGGGCGCTTAGTGGCTGATGAGGGCGCAGTATGAAACCATCGGCAACACCGCGTCGCGCAAAAGGCGCTGCACCGAAAGCGGGGCGCAAAGTATCTACCCAGCGTCAGGAAGCCCCACCTCCCAAACGGCGCGGAGCCAATTCGCAGCAAACGCGTTTTTCAAGCCGTTTACGTGCCTGGGGGCGCCACCACCGGGCGATGAGTTGGGACAGCTTTTATCGGCTGTTGCGCCACCCCGTCGGCAGCCTGCTGACAATGCTCGCGATTGCCATTGCCCTCGTGCTTCCGGCTGCGCTATGGCTGACGCTGGATAGTGCTCGATTGCTGGATGCCGAGCTGGATGAGAGCGCGACCCTCACGGTGTATTTAGAAACCACCGTTGACCCGGCTCAAGCGGCGCGGATTGATGAGGCGGTAAGCGCTGAGCAGGCGGTGCTAGAGACGCGCTTGATCAGTGCCGAGCAGGGCATGGTCGAGTTTCAAGAGTCGCTGGGGCTGGATGATGCGCTGGCGGGGCTGGATGCTAATCCGCTTCCCGCGAGCATCGTGGTGCGTCCACAAAGCGTGGAGCTGGCATCCATGGAGCAACTGTCTGTTACGTTAGCATCGCTGACAGGCGTTGATGAGGTTCGGGTAGATTTGGCCTGGGTGGAGCGCTTACGCCATTTGGCCGCACTTGGCCGACGCGTTGCGTTAGCGCTAGGTCTGCTGTTTGGATTAGGGGTGCTCTTGGTGGTCGGTAATACGATTCGTTTGGCCGTTGAAAGCCGACGCCGCGAAATCGAGGTGGTCATGCTGATTGGTGCCACGCACGCTTTTGTACGTCGCCCGTTTTTATACAGCGGGGCGTGGTATGGTCTTGGGGGCGGTGTATTGTCGCTGGGTTTGCTGGGCTTGGGAAATCACTGGCTGTCGCTGCCGGTCGCCGCATTAGCGGCTAGCTATGGTGCAAGCTTCTCATTGCCGCAGCTGGATATCACAGGCTCTACAATTTTGCTATCCTGCAGTACACTATTAGGTTGGTTGGGCGCTTGGCTGGCAGTGACCCGTCATCTTTCCAGTATCCGCCCCCGCTAAGCGTGCATGGCGCTGTCTGCGAACGGTAATAATGTTTTATTACTCTGGCTAGTGCCATCGCAAGTCGTTAGCACCAACGCAATCTGGCGGTTGAGTAGCGCTGGTTGATGAAGTAAATCGATGGCACATTTCGGCAAAACAGGCAGCAGAAACAAGTGAACTTTGCCGCTTAGGCAAGGTCTTAATTGTTAATTGAGGCGTACGGACGTAATTTCAAAGACGTACGTCAATCACGATAGATGATAAGGGAGACCACCTGCACATGAGCACTAGTCTTCTACCGGTGGGACAGCTTTCTCCAGGTCACGACTTGGGCGGCTACATTCGAGCGGTTAACGGCATTTCGGTGCTGAGTGTTGAGGAAGAGCGCGAGCTTGCTTTTCGTCTTTATGATGAAGCTGATCTAGAGGCTGCGCGCCGCTTGGTTCTCTCACACTTACGCTTTGTTGTGCATATTGCTCGCAGTTATTCAGGCTATGGGTTGCCCCAGGCAGACTTGATTCAGGAAGGTAATGTCGGCTTGATGAAAGCCGTAAAGCGTTTTGATCCTAACCAGGGTGTACGCCTGGTATCGTTTGCGGTTCATTGGATCAAGGCTGAGATACACGAATTTGTACTGCGTAACTGGCGGATTGTTAAAATCGCCACGACGAAAGCCCAGCGTAAGCTGTTTTTTAACCTGCGCAGCGCCAAGAAACGCCTTGCCTGGTTGAACAACGATGAAGTGGATGCCATCGCTAAAGACCTCGACGTTAAGCCGGAAGTTGTGCGGGATATGGAAGGTCGCCTTTCCGCTTATGATGCAGGCTATGATGCCTCACCGAGCGATGACGAAGAGAGCACGTATCAGGCGCCCGCTTACTTTTTGGATGACGCCTCTGCTGACCCGGCGACTAAGCTTGAAGACAGTGATTTTGAGGAAGACTCAACGCGGCGTCTGCAGCTTGCTTTAAAAGGTCTGGATGAGCGTTCGCGGGACATTTTGCAGCGCCGCTGGCTGACCGATAATAAAGCGACCCTGCATGATTTGGCCGATGTGTACGGCGTTAGCGCTGAACGTATTCGCCAGCTTGAGAAAAACGCGATGAAAAAGCTGCGCCAAAAAATGGGCGATGCTATCGCGGCGTAAGTCTACGTAGTTAGCTGTTCATAGCCAAAAACCGGCCTCTATCAATTAGAGCGCCGGTTTTTTTATGGCTGTTTTATGCGTATGAAGTGGTTTTTTAACGCCGTGCTCTGACATATTTCCACAGCCCGCCACCAGGCAGTATTAACGCGATAAAGCAGCAGGCTGCTGCGGGCGCTGCAACGTCCAAAAACGAGTCCAACGTCCAGTGGTTGAATAAACCATAGAGGTACCACACCTCGTTGGGCCCGCCACCCGCATATTCATGCTGGGCTATCTCGCGGCCTAAAAAGATGGCCACCACCAAAGAGCCCGCCACCCAGCGGCCAACAAACGGCCATAGCAAGCCTTGAAAGATCAGCGCGATAATCGTGTGCTCAAGGTGGGTAATATTCAAAAGTGCCTTCCTGTGGCAGGGGAGAGAGCATGTTAACAAAGAATGAGCCAACGTCCCTGTTGACCAACTTGATACTCTTAGGCGGGTTGCGGCGCTTCGAGCAGTAACTGCCTTGATAGAAGCGTCCACTGATCTTCCCAGTACTCAGTGGGCAGGCGTTTAAAGTCGCTGCGCACGTATTGAGAAATGCGCCCTTCCGCTTGGGCGGCGAGCAGGTTAGCGGCCGCTGAGGCCGGAATGCTGGCGCGGCGTCCTTCGCGCAGTTCGGCCTCACGGATAATCTGCTTGAGCTGTAGCTCCAAACGCTCAAATAGCTGATGAACTCGCTGGCGCAGGCGGGCTGTTTCGCCGGTCAATACATCGCCGCCCATCACTCGGGCAAGTCCTGGGTTCTTTTCGGCAAAGCCCAGTAGTAGCGCCAGGATAGTGCCGCAGCGGGGGATGGCGTCGGGCACCTCTTCTAAAATACGCGTAATGCGCGCAAAAATGCTCTCTTCAATAAAGTCGATTAAGCCCTCAAACATTCGCGCTTTGCTGGGAAAGTGGCGGTACAGTGCCGCCTCGGAAACGCCGACCTGGCGTGCAAGGGCGGCCGTGGTAATACGCTTTCCACTATCTTCTTCCAGCATTAACGCGAGTGCTTGAAGAATCTGCTCGCGACGGCGAGGTTTACGGTCGTCACTCATGACGTTAGCCCTCCGTTGCAGTTAGCTCGCGTCGGTAATAAGCGTACCTACGCCAGCGTTGGTGAAAATCTCCAACAACACTGCATGGGGAACACGACCGTCGATAATATGCGCACTGTTAACGCCATTTTTAACGGCATCAAGCGCACAGCGTATTTTGGGCAGCATGCCGCCATAAATGGTGCCGTCGGCAATCAGGGCATCCACTTGAAGCGTGCTTAGCCCGGTTAATACCTTGCCTTCCGCATCCATGAGTCCGGCGACGTTGGTCAGTAGCATTAGCTTTTCAGCGTTTAATGCCTCGGCTAATTTACCCGCCACCAGGTCGGCGTTAATGTTGTAACTATGGCCTTCATCGTCAACGCCGATGGGCGCGATCACTGGAATGAAGTCGCGGGCAGCGAGCATTTCGATCAGGTCTGTTGAAATGAACTCGACTTCTCCCACATGCCCAATATCGATAATTTCCGGAACGGTCATTTCGGGGCTTTGGTGCTCGACCTTGAGCTGGCGAGCACGAATTTGTGCGCCATCCTTCCCCGTTAGGCCTATTGCCTTGCCTCCGCTTTGGTTAATCAGGTTGACGATGCTTTTGTTCACCAGTCCGCCCAGTACCATTTCAACCACGTCCATGGTCTGGGAATCGGTCACACGCATCCCGTTCACAAAGCGCGATTCGATATTAAGCTTTTCAAGCAGGCTGCCAATTTGCGGACCGCCGCCATGAACCACTACGGGATTAATGCCAACTTCTTTCATTAGCACGATATCACGTGCGAAAGAGTTGATGAGCGTGTCTTCAGTCATCGCATTGCCGCCGTACTTGACCACAACGGTTTTGCCGGAGAACTGCTGAATATAGGGGAGTGCTTCGGAAAGCACCTCCACAACGACCTGCGGGTCGCGACTGGCTGAATTCATCGTGTTGTCCCTTGCTTGCTGTTTTCTTTTATCCAGATGATACGTGGCTAATGAATATTGTTATCGTGCTGCATATCACGAGTGCGCGGTTAAGCTGGCATCTCGGGAATTTTGAGTGCCGGTGCCACACGAGCTAACGCGTTGACAAAACATTCCCGTATACGCATTAGTGCCACGGCATTTTTCCCTTCAAAGCGCATCACCAAGGCAGGTGTCGTGTTGGATGCGCGACATAAGCCCCAGCCATCGGGGTAATCAACGCGAATGCCATCCAACGTGGTTTTAATACCTTCGCCGAAGTCACCTTCACGGGCAAGTGCTTCGATCAGGCCAAATTTTTCGTCATCACTAACGATTATATTAATTTCTGGCGTGCTTGGATCTTGAGGAAAGCGGTCAAAAAAGGCGTCTGCATCTTCGTTATAAAGCGCTAGAATTTCCAGCAGGCGCGCGGCGGAATAAAGGCCGTCATCAAAACCATACCAGCGCTCTTTGAAGAAAATATGGCCGCTCATTTCCCCGCCCAGCAGAGCGTTGGTTGCCTTCATGCGCGCTTTAATCAGCGAATGGCCGGTACGCCACATTTCTGGCTCGCCGCCCGCTTCGCTAATGACTCGGGCAAGGTTACCCGTACATTTAATATCATAGACCACCCTGGCGCTTGGGTTACGCGAAAGCATGTCGGTCGCAAAGGCCATCAGGAGGTGGTCAGAGTAGATGATGCGGCCGCGCGGTGTAACAACGGCAACTCGGTCGCCATCACCGTCAAAGGCAAGCCCGATATCCGCGCCGGTTGTCTGAACACTCTTGATCAGGTCTTGCAGGTTTTCAGGCTTGCCGGGGTCAGGGTGGTGGTTAGGAAAATGGCCGTCAATCTCACCAAACAAGACCGTTGTTTCAACCCCCAACTGCTTGATTAGCTCGGGTCCTAGCTCACCGGCGACGCCGTTACCGCAGTCTACAACGGCTTTGATAGGACGCTTGACGCTAACATCTTCCAAAATACGGGTAAGGTACGCGTGCCGGATGTCGTATTGATGAACGCTGCCTTGGCCGCTGGTGAGATCATGGGTGTGAATGCGGTCATACAGCGCGGCAATAGCGTCGCCTGATAATGTTTCACCTGCCAGGACAATTTTGAAGCCATTGTAGTCGGGCGGGTTATGGCTGCCGGTCACCATGACGCCTGAGCAGCTCTCAGGCATCACGTGGGTGGCAAAGTAGAGGACAGGCGTGGGCACCATGCCGATATCAATAACGTCGCGCCCAGCGGCTGTTAAGCCTCGAATCAGGGCGGCTTGCAGGCGCTCGCCGGATAAACGACCGTCTCTGGCAACGATGACACACTGCTCACCCCGGGCGGCCGCTTCTGAACCAATCGCACGGCCAATCCACTCTGCGGTGGATTCGCTCAGCGTGTTATCGACAATGCCACGGATATCATAGGCACGAAAAATCGAAGCAGGTACATCCATTGGCTACTCCTGTCAGTGCGTAACGTTCGCCCGAGCCTTGTTAATGACGGACAGTATTAATGCCGCCCCGTATTAATGACGGCCAGTGCTGCCAAATCCGCCGCCGCCTCGGGTGGAGTCGGTAAAGGCATCAACAATAGAGAGCTCTGCTTGCACCACCGGCACGAGAACATACTGGGCTAGCCGCTCAAAGGGCGACAGTGTAAAAGCGCTTTGGCCACGGTTCCACACCGAAATCATCAGCTCACCCTGGTAGTCTGAATCGATTAGACCTACCAGATTGCCCAATACAATGCCGTGTTTATGGCCCAGGCCCGAGCGGGGAAGAATCATGCCAGCAAGGCTTGGGTCTTCAATATAGATGGCAAGACCCGTTCGTACGAGTTGGCATTCGCCAGGATTGAGCGTTAGCGGTTCGTCGAGCAGCGCCCGCAGGTCCATGCCCGCAGCGCCATCAGTGGCGTAGTGCGGCATGTGGTCGTGTAAGCGCTCATCAAGCACTTTGCACTGCAGGCGGGGACGGGTGGTCATGTAGAACTCCAACATTTAAAAAAACGATAGTAAAAAGGATATTGAAAACAGCTTTAAAAACAGGTGCTAAGGGCTAGAGCAGCGCTAGCGCTTGACGAACAATGACCTGCGCAAGCTGAGTTTTTGGCTGAGGGGATTCCAAACGCTGCTCGGTGCCTTGCGCTGTGCGCCAGAGCAGCAGCGCGGCATTCTCATTGCTGCCAAAGCCCAGGCCCGCTTGAGAGACGTCATTGGCGACAATCATATCAAGCCCCTTGCGGTTAAGCTTATCGTGGGCGTAATGCTCCAGTTGCTGTGTCTCTGCGGCAAACCCTACGACCAAGGGGCGTTGTTCGGTAGGCAGCGCGGCCACATCGGCAATGATGTCAGGATTTTTGATCAGTGTAAGCGTGAACGTATCGCTATCTTCCTGCTTTTTAAGCTTGTGCTCGGCAGGCGATGCCGAACGGTAATCAGCCACTGCCGCGCAGCCAATAAATAACGCCGCCTCAGGCGCCCGGTGCATGGCTTCTTGATGCATTTGCTCGGCCGATTCAACGTCAATACGCGTAACGCCGTTGGGCGTTGGTAGAGCCACAGGCCCGCTAATCAGAGTAACCGTAGCGCCCTGCGCTACCGCCGCCGCCGCCAAGGCGTAGCCCATTTTACCTGAGCTGTGATTGGATAGGTAACGCACGGGATCAAGCGCTTCACGGGTAGGGCCTGCGGTGATGACTACATGAGGGGCGTTGCCTGCCTGGGGGGCACCTGAAAAGAGGCGTGCAACAACCTCAAAGATGGCATCAGGCTCGCTCATACGCCCTGGACCTACATCGCCACATGCCTGGTCGCCCGCCGCGGGGCCGATAAGTTGCCAGCCATCAGCGTGCAGTTGCGCTACATTGCGTTGCGTCGCCGGGTGGCGCCACATGGCCTGGTTCATGGCCGGGGCGATCAGCCTGGGGGCTTCACTGGCCAGGCACAGCGTGGTGAGTAAATCATCCGCCATGCCGTGGACCAGTCGCGCCATCAGGTCCGCCGTTGCGGGAGCGATCAGGATAATATCCGCCCAGCGGGCGAGCTCAATATGCCCCATCCCGGCTTCCGCTTCCGGGTCAAGCAGAGACGTGCGCACCGGCTCGCCGGATAACGCCTGTAGTGTCAGTGGCGTAATAAACGCCTGAGCACCACTGGTCATTACCACACGCACTTCACAACCGGCTTGTTTAAGCAGCCGCACGATCAGCGCGCTTTTGTAAGCCGCTATGCCTGCACTAATGCCCAACAGAATGCGTTTACCTGCAAACGTTGAGAGCGTCGTTGGAGTAACAGAGGCAGAAACCATGGTAAAGGGCCCATATGCGCGTTCTTAAAGAGGCTTACCATACCATTCGTCTTGCTAATTTGGCATGTTGCTACAAATAATGCGTAAGCCAGGTTTACTGAGCTTTTTACGTGCATGTCTTTGGGGTGAGGAGGTAGGGGATGGGGATAAATCATTGGCCGGAGGGTGAGCGGCCACGAGAAAAGCTATTAACCATGGGCGCGCAGACGCTTTCTGATGCAGAGTTGCTGGCGATTTTTTTGCGCGTGGGCGTGCAGGGGCGCTCGGCGGTTGATTTGGCGCGTGATCTGCTCACCGCATTTGGCGGCCTGCGTCCGCTGCTGGAAGCGGACCAGGCAAGCTTTTGCGCGGCGCACGGTCTGGGGAGTGCCAAGTTTGCCCAGCTGCAGGCCACGCTTGAGATTTCAAAGCGCCATTTAGCCAGCCAATTGGCACGTGGCAACGCGCTGACATCGCCTGAACTGGTGCGTCATTACCTGAGCTCTCAACTGCGCCATTTGGGGCATGAGGAGTTCGCGGTAATTTTTTTAGACACGCAGCACCGAATTATTCGCTATGAATCCCTGTTTCGCGGTACCCTAGACAGCGCCTCCGTTTACCCCCGCGAAGTTGCCAAGCGCGCATTAGAACTTAGCGCTGGCGCCGTTATCCTGGCCCACAATCACCCCTCCGGTGTGGCTGAGCCAAGCGATGCTGACCGTCGTATCACCGAACGCTTAAAAGAGGCCCTTGGCCTCTTTGACGTACGCGTCTTGGATCATTTCGTGGTGGGAGATGGAGACGTGGTCTCTTTTGCTGAGCGCGGCTGGCTATAGGCAGTAGATAGAGGGCAGGCATTTAATGTCAGCTGTCTAGGTAAAATACCTAAAAAGTGGCTTTTTTACGCCTTTTTAGACGGTTTTGCTTGCCGGTGGTCCGGTGCTCTGGTATAAAGTGCCACCTTTAAACTTGGGTTGAATAACGGATTTGGGTACAGCTAGACGGTTAACGGCGTCGACTCCCTCTCTTCCGGTTTGCCCGACAGTTTTGAACACTCAGGCTTATATCCTGGCCAAGCGGTTGGAGGCTCTCATGTCCAAAGTATGTCAGGTTACCGGCAAGCGTCCGGTAACTGGTAATAACGTTTCACACTCCCAGCGTAAGACACGTCGTCGTTTCTTGCCGAACCTGCACTCCCATCGTTTTTGGGTTGAAGCCGAAAACCGCTTCGTCAAGCTGCGTGTTTCCTCCAAGGGCATGCGCATCATCGACAAGAAAGGTATCGAGACGGTTCTGGCTGATATCCGTAAGCGCGGCGACGCCATCTAAGACAGCATTTTTGGGAGAGTAAAACCATGCGCGATAAGATCAAACTGGTGTCCAGTGCCGGTACAGGCCACTTCTACACCACTGATAAGAACAAGCGGAACACGCCGGATAAGTTCGAATTCAAGAAATACGACCCGGTTGTCCGTAAGCACGTTATCTACAAGGAAGCCAAGATCAAGTAATCGCGTAAGCGATGATGATCGGCTTCCACTGCAGGCGAGCGCCTGTTGAAAAACCCGGCCCGTGCCGGGTTTTTGCATACATGGGGTTTGCAGATGCAGGCGACTTAATAGTGGCTCCGCATTGCCTGCCTTGTAAGTGTCTATCCTGTCGATATCCCTATCGTTAATCAGGTTCTCTTCATGCCCGAACTGCCCGAAGTCGAAACTACCAAGCGCGGTATTGCTCCCTATTTGGAAGGCCAGGAAATTACCGAGGTGCGTGTTCGCCAGCCGCGCTTGCGTGTTCCGGTGCCTGACGATTTGGCTGAGCGTTTGGTCGGTGCGCGCATCGGCACCCTGACGCGGCGTGCCAAATACCTGCAAATCCCTGTAAAGCAGTCGCCAAACGATGCAACGTTGCTGTGGCACCTGGGAATGTCGGGCAGTTTGCGCATTGCCCAAGTGGGGGATATCCCCAAAAAGCATGATCATGTCGATGTGGTCACCGCAGACGGCTATGTGTTGCGCTATCATGACCCACGTCGCTTTGGTTTTGTGGATTGGCAGTTAGGCGATGGGACGGCAGACCGGCGCCTTGTCCACCTTGGGCCTGAGCCGTTTGATGAGGCCTTTAATGGCCAGTGGCTATATGCGCTTTCGCGTAACAAGCGCGTGGCGGTAAAACCCTTTTTAATGGATAACCGGGTCGTGGTGGGCGCGGGGAATATTTACGCCACTGAAGCGCTGTTCATGGCCGGTATTGACCCACGTCGTGCAGCCGGGCGTATTTCTCTTGCCCGCTATGAGCAGTTGGCGGCGGCTGTGAAAGAAGTATTGGCGGCGGCTATCACTCAAGGTGGTACCACGCTGCGCGATTTTGTGAGCGGCCAGGGTGAGCCTGGTTATTTTGCTCAGCGGTTAAATGTTTATGGGCGCCAGGGGCAACCCTGCTTACGCTGCGGTAGGGAGCTTCGGCGTATTACGCTTGGCCAGCGCGCCAGTGTGTTTTGCCCTGGCTGTCAGCATTGATAGCTGATTACCCTTTTGTTATCTGTTGTCTACGCTTTTGGAGACTGTTGTGACTCAACGCCTGCGCTTAAATAAAAACGCCGATCGCCGCTTAAAAGCAGGCCATCTGTGGATCTACTCCAACGAAGTGGATATTAAAGAAACGCCGCTTAAGAATTTCACTGCTGGCGAAACCGCGTTGGTCGAGGCCTCTAACGGTAAAGTCCTGGGCGTGGCGTATATCAATCCGCACTCGCTGATTGCGGGCCGCGTGATGTCCCGTGATCCGGATATGCGTCTGGACCGTTCGCTGTTTGTACACCGTTTCAATCAAGCGCTGTCACTGCGTCAGCGTTTATATGCCAAGCCTTTTTACCGCCTGATTCACGGTGAGGGTGACCTGCTGCCAGGTCTGGTGATTGACCGTTTTGGCGATGTATTGGTTGTTCAGCTAAATACCGCCGGCATGCAGGCGCTGGCCGATGAGATTGTCGATGCGCTTGAGAAAGTGGTTAAACCTGACGTCATCGTGTTCCGTAACGATACCGGCGGGCGTCGTCAGGAAGGGCTGGAAGCTCACGTCGACGTAGTGAAAGGCACGCTGCCCGACGAAGTATTGATTGAAGAGAACGGCACACGCTTTGCCGTGCCGGTGCTGAACGGTCAGAAAACCGGTTGGTTCTTTGATCACCGCGAGAACCGCGCTTGGCTGAACCGCCAGGTGGCTGGCAAGCGCGTGCTGGATGTCTTTAGCTATGTGGGTGGCTGGGGTGTCCAGGCGGCGGCCAATGGCGCCTCTGAGGTGCTGTGTATCGATGCTTCAGGCCCCGCGCTTGAGCAAGTGGCGCGAAATGCTGAGCTTAACGGTGTACAAGAGCAGGTCGCCATTGGCGAAGGCGATGCCTTTGAAGCTTTGGCAGCACTGAAAGCCGACGGCGAACAGTTCGACGTGGTGGTTCTGGATCCGCCGGCGTTTATCAAGAAGCGTAAGGATATTCCTAATGGCGAGCGGGCCTATGCGCGCTTAAATCGCGAAGCGATGCGTTTGCTGGGCCGCGATGGCCTGTTGCTTTCAGCGTCGTGCTCCATGCACCTGGGGGAAGATCGCTTGGTAGATGTCGTGCGAGGCGCGGTACGTCATCAGGATCGCCATGGGCAGGTGATCTTCCAGGGCCATCAAGGGCCAGATCACCCCATTCACCCGGCCATTCCAGAAACCGCTTATCTTAAAGCGCTGGGCGTGCGCGTGTTTCGCGATTAACCCATTGAGTCATTAGGCGGGGTGGGCAAGCTGGATTAGCACGATAGTGGCGCAAGGAGCAGAGCAATGGAGTGGGCGTTACCCGATCCCTTTGTGATCGATATTCATGTTAGCGAAGCGGCGATAGATGATTATCAGCACGTGAATAACAGCGAATACCTGCGCTGGGTTGAGCAGGTTAGCTGGGCCCACTCCGAAGCCTTGGGGCTTTCCATCGAGCGCTACCGCGAGCTGGACCGCGCCTTGGCCATACATCGCCATGAGCTGGACTATCTTGCTCCTGCCTTTGCGGGTGATGAGCTTCAATTGGCGACGTGGGTCGTCGCGTGTGATGGGCGCTTTAGCCTTACCCGGCGTTTCGAGCTTAAGCGGGTGCGAGATGCCAAAATGCTCTTCCAGGCGCGCACCCGGTTTGCGTGTATTGCGCTTTCAAGCGGGCGCCCCAAGCGCCTGCCAGAGGAGTACCAGAGAATCTACGGCGGGGCCTTAATAACAGAGTGACGTTAAATTTTCGGTATAAAACCCTCAAACGCTGGATTTTTACTCCTGTAAAACGCCTTAACCGGCGTTTTTTTGTTTTGTGCTTAAGGAAGTGGTGGGTCGCTTGAGCTGTGCTGTAATGCTAAGACCGTTGTTTAATCTTACGCACAAAAAGAGAGATCGCTATGCAGATTGCCGTCCCCAAAGAGATCAAAAACCATGAATATCGTGTCGCCCTAACACCCACCGGCGTGCGTGAGCTTGCCCAGCGTGGCCACACCGTTAGTGTGCAGGCAGGCGCAGGAGAGGGCGCTGGTTTTAGCGATAGCGACTATGAGGCTGCGGGTGCGCAGATCGAAAGTGATGTCGACGCCTTGTGGAAGAATGCTGAGCTGATTCTTAAAGTAAAAGAGCCGCAGGTGGAAGAGGTTGCGCGCCTCACTTCCCAGCATACGCTGTTTACCTATCTGCATCTTGCAGCGGAAGAAGCCCTGACGCGGGGCTTGATGGAGAGCGGGGCTACCTGTATCGCTTATGAAACGATTACGGATGCCAATGGAGGGCTGCCGCTGCTTGCGCCAATGAGTACTGTGGCTGGGCGTATGGCCGTTCAAGCAGGGGCGCATGGCCTGGAAAAAGCCCAGGGGGGCGCTGGCGTTCTATTGCCCGGCGTGCCGGGGGTTGCACCGGCAACCGTCACCGTAATAGGCGGCGGCGTCGTAGGTGAAAACGCCGCGAGAATGGCGCTGGGGTTGGGCGCGGATATCACTATTCTGGATACGTCACTGGCGCGGCTAGACGTTCTGGATAGCCGCTACCAGGGGCGCATCAAAACGGTTTATTCCACCGCCGATGCGTTGGATAACGCCGTGCGCGAGTCTGATATGATTATTGGCGCCGTGTTAATCCCGGGTGCGGCGGCGCCCAAGTTGATTACCCACGCTATGCTGAGCGATATGAAGCCAGGCAGTGTGCTGGTGGATGTAGCGATTGATCAGGGCGGCTGCTTTGAAACCAGTAAGCCCACCACTCACGCCAAGCCCACGTATATCGTGGAGGGCATTGTTCATTACTGTGTGGCCAATATGCCGGGCGGCGTGTCACGCACGTCAACCCTCGGCCTCACCAATGCCACGCTGCCTTTTGTGCTGGCGCTGGCCGATAAAGGCTGGCAGCAGGCGCTAAACGACGATCCCCACTTTCTGCCAGGGCTTAATGTGCATGCAGGGCAGGTGACCTACCAGGCCGTTGCCGATGCCTTTGGTTTGGCGTGTATCGCCCCAGCAAGCGTGGCAGCACGATAAGTACGAATGACCGATCAGGTGCGCTAACCCGCAGGGCACGACAGTGGGTTTTTAATGTTTGTCATCGTTAGTAATGAGGCGGCACCTCGTCTTCAGGGCGGCTTTCCCCCTGATGGTCGCCTGCCTGGAAGGCTTGATGCTGTTCACGCAGGCGTTCACGCATTAATGCGCTAAGCTGTTCTAGCTTGGCAAGCCGCTTTTCCTGTTGGGCAACCGCTTGGTCAAGCGTGTCCAGCCAGTGTTCCTGGTAAGCCAGGCGGCTTTCGAGATTTTCGAAAAGTTGATTTAGCTCAGCAGGAGAAAAGTCTTGTGTCATGGTAACATGGCAACCTTGTGTAATATGTCCGGTACTGTTAGGAATGGGCCTGATGGTTCGGGTATTGTCTTTCGTTCGTTACCCATACAACAAGAGAGCTTTTATCATCTATGAATCCAAAAGTTGTGTTTCGCTGTTTCTTAATCAGTGTATTACTAGCCGCCCCCACGCCGCTTTTGCTGGCGGGGATTGTTCATTTAACCAACGCGCCTCTGGCCGATTTATGGCAGGCAGAGTTAGCCATTAGCGGTATCAGTGGTGTTTACATTGCCGTTGCCTTGGGCAGCTTCATCGTTTTATTTATAGGTACGTTAGCGTCGGCTGCTCTGGCTCCTCCGCTAGTCGTTAAACCGAAAGTAGAAAGCTCAGGCGACACGCGTGTTAAAGCTGCGCCGCGTCAGCCCCAGCCTGCCGACGAACGGGACGATGAAGAGGAAGACGTCATCGACCCCAACGACGGTCGGGAAGAGGGTGAAGTAAAGTGGTTTAATACCAATAAAGGCTATGGCTTTATTACTCGTGATAATGGCGAAGATGTGTTTGTTCACTTTCGTGCTATTCGGGGTCGCGGCCCGCGTATGCTGGCAGAAGGCCAAATTGTGCGTTACCACGTCATCAAGAATGACCGTGGTTTACAGGCCGATGATGTGAGCATTATTGAGTAGCATGTCCACAAGCGTAGTATCAATGTGAACATAATCGACCCCGCCCCGGCGGGGTCGATTGCATTTCA
This sequence comes from Halomonas sp. AOP22-C1-8, assembly GCF_052378905.1. Classification (NCBI taxonomy): domain Bacteria; kingdom Pseudomonadati; phylum Pseudomonadota; class Gammaproteobacteria; order Oceanospirillales; family Halomonadaceae; genus Halomonas; species Halomonas sp. AOP22-C1-8. The sequence goes on from NZ_JBQSYD010000007.1 coordinate 54,852, forward strand.
AGAGCAGTCTTCAAAAAAACAGCCTTCAAAAAAACCGTCTTTATGCCGTCTTCTTTCAGGCAGCGTTAGCGGCCTGAGTCGGGCCACTCAATAGCGCCTTCTTTACCACCGGGTAGCACCTGCCAGAAGCGGTCAGGGTCATCGCCTGGGTGCCAGCCGCCAAGCGAGCAGCGCACTTCCGTTTGCAGCGCCTCTGCGGCGTGTTGCGCGCACTCCTGGTCGGTCATCCAGGGCGTATGGCTACTGTCAAACCATAAGCTTGCAAAGCGGTCAGCTGCTTTTTCGACCAGTAGTATGGGCACCTCTTTCCCCTGGTGTTGGCCATGGGTTTTCCACTTGCCTTTGCCGGCAGGGCTTAATGGCGGTGCAGCAAGCGCACTGGCAAGCCATGCGTTAAGCGCTTCCAGTGAAATGCTGGCGACATACACTTCAATGTCCGGGTAGCGCTCCATCATACGTTGACCTCATCAAGCGTGAGTAGGGCCTGAAGCGTTGCCTCATAGATTCGGCTCAAATCATCCAGGTCGCTAGCGCGTACGCGCTCATTCACTTTGTGGATAGTGTCGTTAAGCGGGCCAAGTTCCACCACTTGAGCACCCAATGTGGCAATAAAGCGCCCGTCAGAAGTACCGCCGCTGGTGGATAGCGCCGGGCGTTTGCCGGTAACGGCTTCAACACCGCGTACGGCCGCGTTAACAAGCTCGCCTTCTGCGGTTAGGAACGGCTCGCCGTTCAGTGTCCAGTCCAGCTGATACGCCAGGCCGTACTGGTCAAGAATCGCCTCGGTACGCGCCTTAAGCTGCTCATGCGTCACTTCTGTCGAGAAGCGGAAGTTGAATACTGCTTCTACTTCGCCGGGGATGACGTTAGTCGCCCCAGTGCCCGCTCGCAGGTTGGAAATCTGAAAGCTGGTGGCCGGGAAAAAATCATTGCCTGCGTCCCAGTGCTCATTGACGAGCGCATCCAGCGCGGGCATCGCCTGATGAATGGGATTGCGCGCCAGGTGAGGGTAGGCCACGTGCCCCTGAATCCCCTGAATACGTAAAACGCCGCCCAGCGAGCCGCGGCGGCCATTCTTGATCACGTCGCCAAGGTGTTCGGTAGAGGAGGGTTCACCGACGATACAGTAATCAAGCCGCTCATTGCGTTCGCGCAGCTGCTCGACCACGGCGCGAGTGCCATCCACCGCAGGGCCTTCCTCATCGGAGGTGATTAAAAACGCAATACGCCCATCGTGGTCGGGGTAGCGAGCCACGAAACGCTCCACAGCGGTTAGCATAGCGGCCAGACTGCCCTTCATATCGGCGGCGCCACGGGCACAAAGCATGCCGTGATCGTCAATACAGGGAGCAAACGGCGGGAATTCCCAGCCATTTGGTGGCCCGCTGGGCACGACATCGGTATGACCCGCAAGGGCAATTACTGGGCCGTGGTGGCCCCGCACTGCCCAGAAGTTCTGTACATCGCCAAACGGCATGCGCTCAATATGAAAACCGAGCGCCGTTAAGCGCTCGATCATTACGTCCTGGCAGCCTTCATCATCCGGCGTCACTGACGGGCGGCTGAGCAGCTCAAAGGCAAGCTGTAGCGTGGGCGACAGCGTGTCAGGCTCAGTTATGGGCATGCAGCGCCTCATTTAGCGCGATGGCGCTTTTATTGGTCAGGCACTCGACGCGGCCATTTTTAGAGTTGCGGCGTAGCAGCAGGTCGTTTTGGCCCGCCAGTTCACGCGCCGCCAGGGTTTTCACTTCGTTGCCCTGGTCGTCCAGCAAGGCCACTTTGGTGCCTGCGGTGATATACAAACCGGACTCCACCGTGCAGCGGTCGCCCAGCGGAATGCCGATACCGGCATTGGCGCCGATCAAGCAGCCTTCGCCCACCTTGATAACAATATTGCCACCGCCTGACAGCGTGCCCATGGTGGAGCAACCACCGCCCAGGTCAGACCCTTTGCCGACCATCACGCCGGCTGAAATACGGCCTTCAATCATGCCGGGGCCTTCGGTGCCGGCATTGAAGTTAACAAAACCTTCATGCATTACCGTGGTGCCTTCACCCAAATGAGCGCCCAGGCGTACCCGAGCCGTGTCGGCAATGCGTACACCGGCCGGCACAACGTAATCGGTCATTTTGGGGAATTTATCGACACAGTCGACAGACAGCGCACGACCGGCGAGACGGGCTTTCAGGCGACGCGCTGGCAGCTCTTCGATATCGATGGCGCCTTCGTTGGTCCAGGCAATATTGCGCAGCAGGCCAAACATGCCGGTCAGATCAAGACCATGCGGCTTGACCAGGCGATGCGATAGCAGGTGCAGCTTAAGATAGACCTCTGGCGCCGTTTGCGGAGCCTGATCCGTTTCCAGGAACATGGCCACTAATGGGCGCTGGCTGGTGGCCAGCGCCTCAGCAAGCTCAGCCTGTTCAGGATGCCCGGCTGCCTCAAGCGCCTTGGCTAAGCGGGTGCAGTCTTCTGGCAAAAAGCTAACGGCGACATTGCCCTGCGGCGCATCAAGCGCTTGTTTGGCCGCATTTATCAGGCTTTCCTGCGGGCTAAAGAGCGGTGCCGGGTAGTAAATTTCCAGCCAATCGCCTTGAGTGTTTTGCGTGCCAATTCCAAGCGCAAAGCTCAGCATAAAAGTTCATCCTGTTGTTGATAACGTTGTTAACCGGGTCATTAGCTAACGTAAAAGCGTCGGTATAACAAAGTGTTGATTCAAAAATAAGCAAAATAGTGGCGTTGGATCAGCCACTGATTTTATCGTAATCGCCGTCGCGATAGCCTACTTTTAAGGCGTCACTGCCGGTATCCAGCAGTGGTCGTTTAAGCAGTGTTGGGTGTTGGAGCAACAGTTGGCGCGCAGAGTTGGCATCCAGGCTGTCTTTGTCTTCCTGGGGAAGGTCGCGCCATGTCTTGCTGCGCTTATTGACGACTTCCAACAGCGGTGCCCGCTCTAAAAGATGCTCAAGCAGGCTCGCCGAAAGACCATCTTTACGCAAATCATGGGTTTTAAAAGGCACGCCGTTCGCTTCCAGCGCTTTGCGCGCCTTACGACACGTATCACAGGTATCAATGACATAGAGTGTAAACATGGTATCTCCTTTCGAGCTGTTGGTGCCGTAAAAGGTGAATTAACCGCGCTCAATAAGCTGGCGGATACGCTGCGCTGCTTCCAGGGTGGGCGCAAGCTCCGCCACCAGGGCTAGGCGCAGCCGCCCCGTGCCTGGGTTAATGCCCTGAGCATCAGGGCGGCCCATCAAGCTGCCGGGCAGCACGCTCACGTGTTGCTCGGTGTAAAGCCGCTGGGTGAAGCCAATGTCATCCCCCCCTGGTACTGCGGGCCACAGGTAAAAGCTTGCCTCTGGCGTTGGGAAGTCCATCACTGGGGCCAGCACCTCCACCACGGCGCTGAATTTTTCACGGTACGCATCGCGATTGGCGCGTACGTGCGCTTCATCCTGCCAGGCTGCTATTGAAGCATGTTGAACCGGCAGCGACATGGCGCAGCCATGATAGGTACGGTAGCGCTTGAACGGCGTAAGAATGTCCGCATCGCCTGCCACAAAGCCTGAGCGCAAGCCCGGCAGATTGGAGCGCTTGGAGAGCGAGTGGAAGACGACGCAGCGCCGGTAATCGTTACGGCCCAGCTCAGCGCAAGCCTGTAATAGCCCCGGCGGTGGCGCGTTTTCATCCAGGTAAAGCTCGGAATAGCACTCATCAGAAGCAATGATGAAATCGTGCTCGTCAGCTAGCGCAATCAGCTGTTTAAACTCATCCATTGACGTAACCGCGCCGGTCGGGTTGCCTGGTGAGCAGATAAATACGATTTGCACATCACGCCAGGTCTCGGGGCTGACACTGGCAAAATCTGGCCGAAAGCCGTTCTCGGCCGTGCCGTTTAAATACACCGGTTGACCGCCAGCCAACAGCGTCGCACCTTCATAAATCTGGTAAAACGGGTTGGGCACTATCACCCTGGCTGGCCGAGTACGATCCAGTGCGGCCTGTACAAACGCAAAAATGGCTTCACGCGTGCCATTAACCGGCAGTACCTGGCGTTCGGCATCAAGACCGGCAAGCTTAAAACGCTTGGTCGCCCACTCAGCGAGTGCTTCACGCAAGCTTGGCAGGCCGTTGGTGGCCGGATAACGTGCCATATCAAGCTGATGCTTTACCAGTGCATCAAGCGCTGCTGGGTAGGGCGCGTGCTGCGGCTCGCCGATGGTTAAGGGAATATGCGCCAAATGGGCAGGCGGCGTAAGGTCAGCTTTGAGGCCGGCCAGTTTCTCAAACGGATAAGGGTGTAGGGCGGCGAGATCAGAATTCATGGCGTATCCGTTGAGAGCGTTCTATTGAGAGCATGCCCTGCAGGCGTATTAAACGGCAGGCTAAGCGCCGATTATAAGCAAGCCTCGGGGTTGGGCTCAAATTTAACCACGGGGCACGGCGTCTTTACGTGTTTACACGCCCAGCACCTCAATTAATCGCTCGCGCAACTCTTGCTGGCGTACCGGGTCGGTTAAGGGTTCGCCTGCTTTCGTAGTGATAAAGAAAACGTCCTCAACACGCTCGCCCAGCGTGGCGATTTTGGCCGCCGAGAGGGCGATGCCCTGCTCCATAAAAATACGCCCTACGCGGGCCAGCAGCCCTGGTCGGTCAGGGGCCGTTAGCTCAAGGAGTGTGCGCTCGTTAGCCGGGTCCTGCTCAATCAGCACTTCGGTGGGTACCTTGAAGTGTTTTAACTGACGCGGCGTATGGCGGGTCACAATTTCTGGGTAGTCGTCTGGGTCATCCAGCTCTTCGATTAAGTGTTGGCGCATCTCTTCAATACGCGCCGTGTCGCGAATCGGTTGGCCGTGGCTATCCAGCACAATAAAGGTGTTTAGCGTCCAGTTATTGCGCGAGGTAGCAATGCGGGCATCATGAATGGAAAGCCCGAGCTGCTCCATGGCGGCGGCGGTGGCGGCAAACAGGTCATCCACCGAGCGTGTGTGGATAAACACTTTAGTGCCGCCCTCTGCCATATCAAGCGTCGGTGCGCTGATTAATACCAGCGGCAAGGGAGAGGCGTTATGCGCCAGGATGCCTTGGGTTTGCCAGACAATTTCGCTGGGCGCGTACTGGAGGAAATAGTCCTCCCCAAGCGGTTCCCATAGTGCATCAATCTGCGTGCGCCCAAGCCCCATGATTTGAAGTAGCGAACGCGCTTCAGAGCGCGTTTCCCGCACCCAGTCATCACGGTCCGGTGGATTTTTTAACCCGCGGCGTAAGGCGCGCTTGGTTTCAGCATATAGTTGGCGCAAAAGCGATGCCCGCCAGCCGTTCCAAAGCGTGGGGTTGGTGGCGTTAATATCGGCCACGGTGAGTACGTACAGATAATCCAGACGCATTTCGTTACGCACGATCAGTGCAAAGTCGCGGATCACGTCAGGGTCGCTAATGTCGCGCTTCTGAGCGGTCATCGACATGAGTAAATGGTGCTCGACCAGCCAACTGGCAAGCTTTGTATCGTGGGCTGAAACATGGTGATGCTGGCAAAAATGCGTAACGTCTTTGGCGCCGATTTCCGAGTGGTCGCCCCCGCGACCCTTGCCGATATCGTGAAACAGGCCCGCTATCCACAAAATGTCCAGCCTGGGAAGCTGGTGGATGAGCGCAGCCGCCACGGGAAAGTCGTCTTTGGCATCGGGTTTGCGAAAGCCGTGTAAAAACTTCAGCAGGCGCAGCGTATGCGCATCCACGGTGTAGATATGGAACAGATCATGCTGCATCAATCCTACGGCTCGGCCAAATTCGGGCAGGTACTTGCCCAGTATGCCGTAGCGGTTCATGCGCCGTAGCTGGCGCGGCACGTTGCCGGGGGCGCGCAGTATTTCCATAAACAGCCGCTGATGGTGAGGATCATCGCGGTAGTGATCATCAATCTGATGGCGGTGGTCGCGAATCAAGCGAATGGTGTCCGCCCGTACGCCTTCGATTTCCGGGTGCCTGGCCATGAGCAGAAATAGCTCCAGCATGGCTTCAGGCTGCTCGCGAAACAGCGTGCGTGAGCGTGCTTGAATATAGCCGCCCTTGGTTTCAAAGCGCTCGTTGAGCTGGATGGTTTCCAGCGCCTCTTTGCCGCGCAAAATCACTTCGTCGAAGTGCTGAAGCAGCATGTCGTTAAGCCCGGCCAGTGCCGTTACGTGGCGATAGTAGCGCTTCATGAACTGCTCAACGGCTAACCGCTCGGGCGTATCTTTAAAGCCAAACAGCTCAGCAATCGTGCGTTGATGATCAAACAGCAGGCGGTCTTCGGCGCGGCCGGTCAACATATGCAGCGCATAACGCACCTGCCACAAAAATGCCTGGCCTTGGCTTAAGATACGCAATTCGGCATCGTTCATAAAACCGTTGGCGACAATGTCGGTGTACTGTTCCGTACCGAAGTGGCGCTTAGCGACCCAGCCAATCATCTGAATATCGCGTAGGCCGCCAGGTGAGCTCTTCAGGTTCGGCTCAAGGTGGTATTCGGAATTGTTGTAACGGTAGTGGCGAGCAATCTGCTCTTGCCATTTGGCTTCAAAAAAACGGTCGGCCGGCCAAATGTGCTCGGCGCTTAAGCGCTCGCGCATTTTTTCGCGCAGTGGTGCAGGGCCTGCAATCAGGCGGGACTCAAGCAGGTTGGTGATGACGGTGACATCCGCCTTGGCTTCACGCTCGCAGTCGTTTAATGAGCGTACGCTGTGGCCAATTTCCAGGCCGATATCCCATAAAAAAGTGATAAAGGCAGTGAGCGGTTCGCGGTAAGCGGTGTCGTCGTCATCTTCAAGCAGCAGCAGAAGGTCGATATCCGAATGGGGGTGTAGCTCCCCTCGGCCATAGCCGCCAACAGCAATCAGTGCGACGCCGTCATCTGGCCAGGCGTGCTGCGCCCAGGCAATGGCGAGCAGTTGATCCAAGTACCAGGCCCGCCCCCGCACCAGGTCGCGTATATCGGCGCCCGCACGAAACCGGTCATCCAGCTTGGCCTGGAGCTCACGAAGCGCCGTTTTAAACGGCGCTATGGGTGAGCGCGAGCCGGATAGCTCTGTACGAAAAGCCTCAAGGTCGTAAAGCGACGTATCCGGCTCGAACCGGTGGTGGTGGAGGAGCATTAGTTATCTAAAAAACTAAAGTCTTCATCGCTACGCGCGGTCAGTACTTCAACCCCGGTCTCGGTGACCAGCAAGGTGTGCTCCCATTGCGCTGAAAGGCTCTTGTCCTTGGTAACGGCGGTCCAGCCATCGCGCAAGACTTTGGTTTTGTAGCCACCCACGTTGATCATGGGTTCGATGGTAAAGCACATGCCAGCCTCTAAGGCGATATCAGCGTCTGGTGCGTAACCATCGTAATGCAGGAACTGGGGGTCTTCATGGAAGCCTGCCCCAATACCGTGGCCGCAGAAATCGCGAACGACCGAGTAGCCATGGCCTTCGGCGTGCTTTTGAATTACTCGCGCAAGCTCTGAAAGGCGTACGCCTGGTTTTACCAGCGCGATGCTTTTATACAAGCACTCCTGGGTAATCCGGCACAAGCGCTCGCCCTGTATGGTTTCGCCGATGATAAACATGGCACTGGAGTCACCGTGATAGCCATCAGGGGTTTTAACGGTAATGTCCAGGTTCAGAATGTCACCTTTCTTGAGCTTTTTATTAAAATCCGGAAAGCCATGACACACCACATGGTTGAGCGAGATGCACGTGGCGTGGGTATACCCGTGATAGTTGAGCGGAGCGGGAACCGAGCCCAATTCGTTAACAATATAGTCGTGACAACGCTTATCAATATCGCCGGTGCTTACGCCTTCTTGTATGTAAGGAGTAATCATTTCCAGCACGCTGGCGGCTTGGCGCCCGGCTTCGCGCATTTTCTCGATTTCTGAAGGTGTCTTGATAGGAACGTTCATGAATTCTCGATATGGGTTCAGGCTGAGGTAGTAAGTAACAGCATTAAATGACAGCGTTAAAGCGACAGTATTAAGTGACAAATAAACATCGTAACACGGGCTGTGACTTCATCTTGGTAATGATCTATGGTATAAAGCCGCGCGCTTTCCTGCAATCGCTCGCTCGCTTCTTTGTGGTGAGTCGGCGATCATGGCAAGGCGAACAACCCGCAGCGGGTTCACTTTGAAGACGCTGCTTAAATAGCAAGCCTTGAAAACACACATGCACCGACACATGGTCCCGGGTGCCGCTGATAACGTTTTATACGTGGTCAATGGTCGGATCCATGGGGTGCGTGGAGGCCTAACCCGAGTTTCAGGAGTTTTACCATGTCTCACGTTAATATGCGTGACCTGCTCAAAGCAGGTGCTCACTTCGGTCACCAGACTAAGTACTGGAATCCGAAGATGAACAAATTCATCTTCGGCGCACGCAACAAGATTCACATCATCAACCTTGAGCACACTCTTCCGGCGCTGAACGAAGCCGTTGATGTGGTTGAGAAGATGTCGGCATCCAACAACAAAATTTTGTTTGTTGGCACCAAGCGTAGCGCTAGCAAGATCATCAAAGAAGAAGCGAATCGCGTTAGTCAGCCGTTCGTCAACCATCGCTGGTTGGGCGGTATGCTGACTAACTTCAAGACTATTCGTCAGTCTATCAAGCGTCTGCGCGAACTTGAAACCATGCGCGAAGACGGCACGTTCGACAAGCTGACCAAGAAAGAAGTCCTGATGGCAACGCGTGAGCAAGATAAGCTTGAGCGTTCTATCGGTGGTATCAAGAACATGGGCGGCCTGCCGGACGCACTGTTCGTTATCGACGTTGACCACGAGCGCATCGCGATCAACGAAGCCAACAAGCTGGGTATCCCGGTTATTGGCGTGGTTGATACCAACTCTAACCCTGATGGCGTTGATTACGTTATCCCGGGTAACGATGACTCCATTCGCGCTATTCAGATCTACGTGAAAGCGATTGCTGACGCGTGTGGTCGTGCGAAAGAAGGTCGTCCGGACGAGTTCGTTGAAGTGACCGAAGAAGCGGCTTCAACCGACACTGACGCTGCTGCTGAGTAAAATAGTAGCGGTTGCGGCGGGTAGTTAAGCCGCATCGTGTTGAAGAGGGGGCCTATGCCCCCTTTTTCCCGCTTTGGATGGACATCCGGGTGGGCCGATTACGCCGGACACCAAGCGCCGGCAAGCGACCTTCAAAGTGATATATGATAGTCATTTATCGTGGCTACACTCTGTAGGGCGTTTAACTCTCATAGAACCATTTCCGAGGTGAATTCTCATGGCAGCTATCAGCGCCTCTCAGGTCAAGGAACTGCGCGAACGTACTGGTCTCGGCATGATGGAGTGTAAAAAAGCACTCACCGAAACCGACGGTGATATTGAAGTCGCGATCGAAAACCTGCGTAAAAATTCAGGCTTAAAAGCCGCGAAGAAAGCCGATCGTATTGCTGCAGAGGGTGTTGTTGTTACCCGTGTAGCAGAAGACGGTAGCTACGGCGTAATGGTTGAAATTAACTCCGAGACTGACTTTGTTGCGCGTGATGACAACTTCATTGCGTTCGCTGACAAAATCGCCTCCGCTTTCTTTGCCGCGAAAAGCGAAGATGTTGCTGCCGTTATGGCGGGCGACCTTGAAGCTGCCCGCGAGCAGCTGGTTCAGAAAATCGGTGAGAACATCGGCGTACGTCGCGCGGTAGTTGTCAACGCCGTTGACGGTGGTCTGGTGGGCGAATACGTTCACGGTGGCCGCATTGGCGTTCTGACCGTACTTAATGGCGGTACTGCAGAAGCAGCGAAAGACGTTGCTATGCACGTGGCAGCTATTAACCCAGCCGTTGCTCACCCGGCCGATATGCCGCAAGAGCAGCTGGATCAAGAGAAAGCCATCATCCTGGGTCAGCCGGACATGGCAGGCAAGCCTGAGCAGATTGCTGAGAAAATGGTTCAAGGCCGTCTGAAGAAATACCTGGCAGAGAACAGCCTGACCGAGCAGCCGTTTGTTAAAGATCCGAACCAATCCGTTGCTGAGTTTGTTAAATCAGCCGGTGGCGAAGTGGTTAGCTTCACGCGCTTTGAAGTGGGTGAAGGTATCGAGAAAGAAGAAGTCGACTTCGCTAAAGAAGTTATGGAACAGGCTGGCCGTCGTTAAGGTCAGACGTTCTAGTCAGAAGATGGCGTGCGCGTAAGCGCACGCCTTCGTGTATCCGGCCCCTGCTAAATAGGGGGTTGCTTCGCCCACCTGTGTCCAAGTCTGCTTCAGGAGAGATGCCATGTCACGAGATGTTCAAGAGCCTACCCCGCTTGTTGTGCCCCATAAACTTGAAAAGTCGAAGTCAAAATACAAGCGTATTTTGCTGAAACTTTCAGGCGAGGCGCTAATGGGAGAGCACGATTTTGGTATTGACCCTAAAGTGTTAGACCGTATGGCGCTGGAAATCGGCCAGCTGGTGGGTATTGGTGTGCAGGTCGGGATCGTGATTGGAGGCGGCAACCTGTTTCGAGGTGCGGCGCTCAGCGAAGCCGGAATGGATCGGGTCACAGGCGACCACATGGGAATGCTGGCAACGGTCATGAACGCGTTGGCCATGCGCGATGCACTGGAGCGTTCAAATATTCGTTCGCGGGTAATGTCGGCGATTCCCATGAGTGGTGTGGTAGAGCATTATGACCGCCGCACTGCCATCCGTTATTTAACGTCAGGAGACGTGGTACTGTTTTCGGCAGGAACCGGTAATCCATTTTTCACAACCGACTCGGCCGCTTGTTTGCGCGGTATTGAAGTGGATGTGGATGTGGTCATTAAAGCGACCAAAGTGGACGGGGTGTATAACAAGGACCCCCTAAAACATGCTGATGCCGTAAAATATGATCAGCTCTCCTACGATGACGCTCTGGATCAAAAGCTAGGCGTTATGGATTTGACCGCTATCTGCCTGGTACGTGACCATGATATGCCGGTGCGGGTATTTGATATGAATAAGCCTGGTGCCCTGCTGAATTTGGTAGTAGGGGGCAAGGAAGGCACGCTGATAGATAGAGGGTAATAACGTGATCAACGATATTAAGAAAGACGCAGAGTCTCGTATGAAAAAAAGTGTTGATGCGCTGCATAGCAACTTCAACAAAATCCGTACCGGGCGTGCACACCCCAGTATTCTGGATGCCGTTACCGTTGATTATTACGGCAGCCAAGTGCCGCTTAACCAGGTAGCCTCGGTTAACGTTGAAGATGCGCGTACGCTGGCGGTATCTCCCTGGGAGCAGGGTATGGCGCCTAAGGTTGAAAAGGCCATCATGACCGCTGATCTGGGTCTGAACCCGTCAAGTGCAGGCAACGTTATCCGTGTGCCGATGCCGATGTTGACCGAAGAGACGCGTAAGGGCTATATCAAACAGGCACGTAGCGAAGCTGAAAATGCTCGCGTGGCTGTGCGTAACGTGCGTCGCGATGCCAACGGTGATTTCAAATCCTTGCTAAAGGACAAAGAGATTACCGAAGACGATCAGCGTCAGGGTGAAGATGAAATCCAAAAGCTGACCGACAAATATATTGCCGAAATCGATAAAGCGCTTGCCGCGAAAGAGCAGGACTTGATGCAGGTATAAGCACCTGCCTTTTATTTAGCTGCGGGTAGCCAGGCTGCCCGCTAGGCCTATGGCTTTACTATGACTGAGCTTTTGTGCGAGACCTCATGACGTCACCGCAGTTTCCTCAAGAACCGCCGGACGACGCAAGCACGCCACCCAAGTGCCTGGGTGAAGCACTGCCGTCGCATGTCGCGATCATAATGGACGGCAATAATCGCTGGGCAAAGGCCCGCGGCCTCTCTGGCGTACGTGGTCATCGTGCAGGCGTCGAAGCCGTCAGAGCGGTCATTCAGCGCGCAGCCGAGCGCCAGGTAAATACGCTGAGCCTGTTTGCCTTTTCAAGCGAGAACTGGAAACGTCCAGCGGCTGAAGTGAATGCGTTGATGGAGCTCTTTTTGATGGCGCTCAAGCGCGAAGTTAAAAAGCTTAATGAGCGCAATATTCGGCTAACGATTATTGGTGAGCGGCGTGGCTTCTCTCACGCCATTCAGAAGTATATACAGCGTGCAGAAGCGCTGACCGCGGATAATACCGGCATGCACCTGGTGATCGCTGCCAATTACGGCGGGCAGTGGGACATCGCACGTGCAGCGCGACATTTGGCTGAACAGGTGTCCACCGGTGAGTTACAGCCTGGCGATATCGATGAAGCCTGCTTTGACAGGGTAATGGAAGCAGACCATGTGCCTCCTGTTGACCTGTGTATCCGAACAAGTGGCGAACAGCGATTGTCGAATTTTATGCTGTGGCAGTTAGCGTATGCTGAACTGCATTTCTCGCCCTTACTCTGGCCCGATTTCGGTGCCGATGCGCTGGACAGCGCGCTGTACGACTTTTGTCAGCGGCGTCGACGTTTTGGCATGACCGACGAACAAATAGAGGCGCAAGGTGCTTAGACAGCGGATTATAACCGTAGCCTGGCTGGCGCCCTTGGTGCTGGTGGGTCTGTTTGGATTGCAAGGTGGCGCGTTTGCGCTTTTTACCGCTTTGATGGTGTTGCTTGGGGCCTGGGAGTGGACGAACCTGGCCGGCGTTATCCGGCAGCGTCAGCGTGTTCAGCTGGTCGCCGGGCTTGCGGTGTTGATGCTACTGATGTGGCTCATCGGTGCCGCGTTTGCAGTATGGCCTTTATGGTGCGCCGCCCTTGGCTGGCTGGTTAATCTTTACTGGGTGACCCATTACCCGGAGAAAGGGCAGCAGTGGCAGTCAACGCCACGCCGCTTGGCGATGGGGCTATGGGTGCTGCTGCCCTGCTGGGTCGGCTTTAATATTCTGCGCGATAGCGGCGGCGTATGGCTGTTATTTGTATTACTGCTGGTGTGGGCGGCGGATATCGGCGCCTATTTTGCCGGGCGTCGCTTTGGTAAGCGCAAACTCGCTCCAAGGGTCAGCCCCGGTAAGTCCTGGGAAGGCGTTATCGGTGGGCTGGTTGCCACCACGCTACTGGCGCTTGGCTTCGCCTTTTGGCAGTCGTTAACCCCGGGTGTAGCTGTTGGCTTGGTGGTAGTCACGATTATTGTCACGCTTATTTCAGTGCTGGGCGATCTGCTGGAAAGCATGCTCAAACGCTACCGAGACATCAAGGACTCAAGCCAGCTGCTACCGGGCCATGGCGGCGTGCTGGACCGGATTGATAGCTTGACGGCGGCGATTCCGCTCTTTGCGCTGCTCTATTTGCCCGTTCTTCAAGGGCAGGTGCCTGTCTTATGAGTCAACCGTCCTGCCAGTGGATTACCGTGCTGGGCTCAACCGGCTCTATCGGGGTGAGCACCCTGGATGTCATCGCCCGTCATCCCGAGCGTTATCGGGTGTATGCGTTGACGGCACATACCTCTAGGGAAGTGCTTCTGGAACAGTGCCTGACGCATCATCCCCGTATCGCGGTACTCGATCATAGTGACGATGCGCAATGGCTTCGCCAAGCGCTTGATGACGCTGACCAACCGACCGTCGTGCTGGCGGGTCGTGAAGCACTCTGCCAGGTTGCCCGTGAGGCGTGTGTCGATGCCGTTATGGCCGCCATCGTTGGGGCAGCGGGGCTGCTGCCTGCGCTGGCCGCTGCAGAAGCGGGCAAGCGCGTACTACTTGCGAATAAAGAAGCGCTGGTGATGAGCGGTGCGCTGTTCATGCAGGCGGTTGAGCGCTCTGGCGCCACGCTGTTGCCTATCGATTCTGAGCATAATGCTATCTATCAGTGCCTGCCGGTAAAACATCGCGGCGGGCTTGAGCGTCACGGCGTTCGACAGCTGCTACTAACAGCGTCTGGCGGGCCTTTTCGCACCTGGAGTGCGGACAAGGTTGCCAATGCGACGCCCGACCAGGCCTGCGCCCATCCTAACTGGTCGATGGGGCGCAAGATTTCGGTTGATAGCGCCACCATGATGAACAAAGGCCTTGAATTAATTGAAGCGTGCTGGCTGTTTGATGCAACGCCCGAGCAAATTCAGGTGGTAGTGCATCCGCAGAGTGTGATTCACTCCATGGCAGCTTACATTGATGGCTCTGTCATCGCCCAGCTGGGCAACCCGGATATGCGTATACCCATTGCCTATGGACTGGCATGGCCCGAGCGTATTGAGGCCGGTGTAGAAGCCCTGGATCTGTTCCAGATCGCGCAGCTGGATTTTGAAGCACCGGATGAAGCGCGCTTTCCCTGCCTACGCTTGGCCCGTGAAGCCATACAGAAGGGCGGTGCCGCGCCGGCGATTCTCAATGCAGCCAATGAAGTCGCTGTTGAGGCGTTCCTGGCGGAAAGGCTCAGCTTTGGTGAAATAGCCAACGTGGTTGAAGAGGTTGTATCGCAGCCCTATGCAGGCAGCGCCGATACGATTGAAAATATCTTGGCTGCAGACCACTGGGCGCGTCAGCAGGCAGCGCAAAGGGTCATGTTACAAGCAGGCTAGACACTGCCGTACCGAATATTGAGAAGCAAGTAGGTCACTTAAGCATCGGCTGATGTGCAGGGTGCCAGGGAGTTTATTGTGGGCCTGTTACAAAACATTTTAGCGATCATCGTCGTGCTGGGTTTGTTGATCACCTTTCACGAGTTTGGCCACTTTTGGGTGGCGCGCCGCTGTGGCGTCAAGGTGTTACGTTTTTCGGTGGGTTTTGGCAAACCGCTCTGGTCCACCGTCGACCGCCAGGGGACGGAGTACGCGATAGCGGCCATTCCGCTGGGCGGCTATGTCAAAATGTTGGACGAGCGTGAAGCGCCGGTACCGGAAGATCAGCTTGACCAGGCCTTTAATCGCAAAACGGTATGGCAGCGTATCGCCATTGTTGCCGCTGGGCCTTTGGCAAATTTCCTGTTGGCTATTGTTGCCTACTGGGCGCTCTTTGTATCCGGGACGACCGTGGTCGCTCCCATGGTGGGAGATGTGCTGCCTGATTCGCCGGCAGCTGAAGCAGGCCTTGCCCACGGCGACGAAATTATCGCTATTCAAAATGACGCCGTACGCTCCTGGGAGGAGGTCAACCTAAAGCTTATCTCTATGATTGGTTTTAGTGGCTCGCTAACCATCAATGTGTTGCCTGAGGGCAGTAGCAGTGAACGAGCTTACGCGCTAGAGGTCGATAACTACTTGGCCCGCCAGGACCCGCCCCAGCCACTGCAATCCTTGGGTATGACGCCTTGGCAGCCAGAATTCCCAGCAGTATTAGGCCAGGTGGTCGATGGCGAAGCTGCCGCCAACGCGGGGTTGCAAGCAGGCGATCATATTATTGCGATTGACGGCACACCGGTGGAAGATTGGATGCAGTTTGTCACGATGATCCGCCGTAGTGCGGGTGAAACGCTTAGCGTAGCCTATGAGCGAAATGGCGAGCAGGGCACACTAACACTAACGCCGGGTAGCAATCTGCTGGAGAGTGGCGGTGAGGTTGGGTACATTGGTGCAGGCGTTGAGTCGGTAACGTGGCCTGAGTCGCTACAGCGTGAAATTCGTTATGGGCCTATCGAAGCGGTTGGACAAGCGCTATCGCGTACCGGTGATATGATTTTATTAACCGTTGATGCGATTCGTAAAATGTTGGTAGGTTTGATTTCACCTTCCAACCTTTCCGGTCCTATTACGATTGCGCAAATTTCGGGTGATTCGGCCCGTGCCGGAATGGAAGCCTTTGTAGGCTTTTTAGCGTATTTGTCCATCAGCCTTGGCGTGCTTAATTTATTGCCTATTCCGGTGCTCGATGGTGGACACTTGCTTTACTATTTTTTGGAAATCTTACGTGGGCGGCCGGTCTCTGAACAAACCCAAGCCATTGGATTACGCATTGGGCTTGCCATGGTTGGCGGCCTGATGGTGATGGCTCTGTATTTTGATCTGATGCGCCTTTGGTAATGACGCGTGTAGCGCGCAGGATGCCTTGTCATCTGCCTGCACAAATGTATATGGTGCTTATCTAACGTGATAGGCAGACCAACGCGAGCGAACTGACAGCATGAAAATCAAGACCCTTGGAATGGCAGCACTCTTGCTGGTAGGCGCTAGCGGCGCCCAGGCACAATCCTTTGATGTTTCGGACATTCGAGTGGAAGGACTACAGCGGGTATCCGCTGCATCGGTCTTTAATGCGTTTCCTGTCAGTACGAATGATCGGGTTAGCGAGCAGCAGCTAGCGTCAGCCGCACGCGATTTGTTTGCCACTGGTTTATTTGAAGATGTTTCGCTAGCTCGCGAAGGCGATGTATTGGTTATTCAGGTAGTTGAACGACCGACCATCGCGCGCTTGAACCTCACTGGCAATAAGCAGATTTCAGAAGAGGACCTGCGTAACGGCTTACGTCAATCAGGGTTGTCGGAAGGGCAAGTGCTGCAACTCTCGACCCTTGAAGAGATTCAGCGTGAGCTTGAAGGTGTTTACCAGGCTCAGGGACGCTACAGTGCTCGCATTACGACCGAGGTTGAACAGGTTGATGAAGGGCGTGTACAGGTCAATATCAATATTAATGAAGGCGAAGTCGCCAAGATCCGTCAAATCAATATTGTCGGTAATCAGGATTTTGACGATGAAACGCTGCGCGATGTTTTTGAGCTGAACGACAAGCCGGGGCGCTTCTTTGGCTGGTTTTCAAGTGATGAGTACTCGCGTGAAGCTTTATCGGGCGATATCGAGCGCCTTCGCACCTTCTATCTTGATCGTGGCTATGTAAATTTTGATGTTACCTCCACGCAAGTCTCTATTGGGCCTGAAAAGTCCGAAATATTTGTTACGCTTAATGTTGATGAGGGTAACCAGTATCGAGTAGGTGATGTCCGTTTTGTGGGTGATATGCAAATCAGCGAAAGCGAAGCACGCCAACTCATGGAGATCCATAGCGGAGACATTTTCTCTCGTGGTCAGGTGAACGCATCGACCGAAGCGCTACGCCAGCGTTTGGGCGCTGAAGGTTTTGCTTTCGCCGATATTCAGGGTATTCCTGAAATGGCGGATAACGGTGAAACGGTTGACCTGGTCATCGCGGTTGAACCTGGCCAGCGCACTTATGTTCGACGTATTGAGTTTTATGGTAATACCACCACCCAGGACGAAGTGCTGCGTCGGGAAATGATTCAAATGGAAGGCGCCCCCGCATCGACCGACTCAATTGCTCAGTCGCGCCAGCGCCTTGAACGGCTTGGCTTCTTTAGCCAGGTAGAAGTGGATACCCAGCCGGTACCAGGTCAGCCTGATCAGTTGGACGTCACCTACAGTGTGGAAGAGCAGCCCTCAGGCTCGGTGTCTGCCAGCGTGGGCTTTTCGCAAAGTGCCGGGGTAATCTACGGGGTTGGACTGGCACAAAACAATTTCCTGGGTACGGGTAACCGGGTCAATGTTGGCGCGCAGCGCAGCGACACCTTCACCAGCGTCAACTTTGCCTTCACGGATCCTTACTGGACACTTGACGGTATTTCTCGCGGCTACAACATATTTTACCGTGAAACGGACTACGCCGACTCGGATATCTCTACCTACTCGACCGATGCGTACGGCGCGGGTATCAACTTCGGCTATCCGGTAAGTGAGCTGTCTCGCCTCAACTTCGGGGCGAGCATTGAAGAACTTAAAATTAAAACCTACAACGATACGGCGTCAGAAATTCATCGCTATGTGGATGACGAAGGGGAGCGCGCTCAAAGCCTTAAACTCACGGCGAGCTGGACGCGTAACAACCTTAACCGAGGCGTGATGCCGACAGCCGGTAACTATCAGCGCCTGTCGCTTGAAACCGGCGTGCCGGGCGGCGATGCAGAGTACTATAAGCTGCGCGCTCGGGCTCAGCAGCTATATCCGCTCAATAACGATGAGAGTTGGGCGCTTAAGTTTAGCGGTAACCTTGGCTATGCCAATACGTTTGATTCAAACGATCCTTTTCCCTTCTATGAGAATTTTTACGCAGGTGGTTTAGGATCGGTACGAGGCTTTACATCCAATACATTGGGGCAACCTACCACGCCGGGAGTTGAAGGAGGGCGTGATCGCACAATGGGCGGTAATGTGTTGGTGGAAGGTAGTGCTGAAGTGATCTTCCCCATGCCCTTTGTAGAAAATCAGCGTTCTGTGCAGCCTTCGCTGTTCCTGGATGCCGGTAATACGTTCTTGAGCTCCTGCTACAAGGTATTAGAAGCTGATGTGGGTCGTCAGCAGTGTAGTTCTGGCGTCGACCTGGGCGATTTGCGCTATAGTGTGGGCGTTGGCCTTTCCTGGTTAACACCGGTTGGTCCGCTGACCTTTAGCATCGCGGAGCCGCTTAAAGACAAAAGCGGTGATGACACACAGTTCTTCCAGTTCTCGCTGGGACAAACATTCTAACTTTGCTAAAGGGGCGCGCCCTTGGTAGCGCCCCCGCTTGATGATAAGGAAGTGACTCGATGCGTAAACTGACAGCGGCCGTGTGCTTATTTGGTGCGATTGTTTTACCGGTTCATGCAGCAGAAGCTGCAGAGGTTGCCGTGCTGGATTGGCGAGCTGCGCTGATGAATACCCAGTCGGCTCAAACCTCGCTAAATCAGCTGGAAAACCAGATTGGCAGTCAGCAGAGTGAAGCCCAAAGCCTGGGAAATGAGTTACAGCAGTTGCAAGAACGCTTGCAGCGCGAAGGCGAAACGATGTCTCAGTCGCAGCGCGAAACACTGATCGCTGAGCTGCAGCAGAAAGGTTCGCGTTTTGAGCAGTTACGTCGTGATGTTATGGAGGCTCAGCAGCGTTCAGAGCAGCAGTTTCTGGAAGGTGCGGAACTCAAGCTTGAGCAAGCGGTGGAGCAAGTGCTGAACCGTCACAATATTGATGTATTGGTTGAGCCTCAAGGAGTGCTTCATTCCTCGGTTGATTTGCCTAATGTGACTGATGAAGTTACGCAAATATTTGATTCGATGTAATTAATTTTTTAATGACTGTTGGTGTAGCTGTGCTGCACTATTGCTTTATTGGGCTCCCATGACGCACGCATCTCACCATCTTACACTTGCGGACATTGCTCGCCATTTAGGGGTCACCTTTGAAGGTGATGCCGCGCTACCCATTCGTGGTTTAGCAACACTTAAAGAGGCCACATCTGATCAAGTGGCCTTTTTAACAAATCGCGCTTACCTCAAGGATTTGGCCACCACTCAGGCGGCAGCCGTGCTGCTTCACCCTGAGCATGGCAAGAGTTGCCCGGTGCCAAAGCTTGAGATGGAAAACCCCTACCTGGGGTATGCCAAACTCTCTCAGCTATTTGACCCATTGCCTGCACGTGATAAGGCCGGTATCCATCCCACCGCGGTCGTTGCCAACAGCGTAACGCTGGGTGAAGGCGTCTCGATCCAGGCCCACGCCGTAGTAGAAGCGGGCGTAACACTGGGTGACCACGTTGTGGTGGGCGCTGGGAGTGTCGTTGGGGCTGATAGCGTTATCGGCGAAAATACTCGGCTGCATGCCAATGTGACCGTGTGTCATGGCGTGATTATTGGCAAGCGGGTCATTTTACAAAGTGGCTGTGTGATTGGTGGAGACGGTTTTGGATTTGCCCACGACGGTGAAGGTTGGCACAAAATTGCCCAGTTAGGTGGCGTTGTGCTGGGTGATAATGTCGAAGTTGGCAGTTGCTCAAGCATTGACCGTGGTGCGCTAGGCGATACCCTGATTGGCGATGACGTTAAAATCGATAGTCAGGTACAAATCGCTCATAACGTCACTATTGGTGCCCATAGCGCTTTGGCAGGCTGTGTCGGTATTGCAGGGTCCACCAAAGTAGGCAAGCACTGCATGTTGGGTGGGGGGGTTGGATTATCAGGCCACCTAACGATTTGTGATGGCGTTCAGGTCACCGGAATGAGCCTTGTGACCAATTCGATTCATACTCCCGGTGTCTACTCGTCAGGTACGGGGGCAATGAGTAATTCGCAGTGGCGTAAAAATGCGGTGCGGTTTAAGCAGTTGGATGATATAGCCAAGCGGTTGTCTCGGCTGGAAAAAACGACGCGTGACACCTAAAAGCCATATTGTTTACTAAGTAAGTAGCTTGAGACGAGAGGGCGGCAGGGTATAATTCCTTGCCCTTTAACCAGACGAAGTGCTGGTATTTGCCTGATGCCTATCAGGCGTTTTTCATTTTGAGGTCGTTACGATGGTCATGGATATTAACGAAATTCGCGAATACTTGCCCCACCGCTATCCGTTTTTATTGGTGGATCGAGTGACAGCATTAACTGTGGGCGAATCCATCGTTGCGTTCAAAAACGTTAGTATTAACGAGCCATTTTTCAACGGCCACTTTCCACATCATCCGATTATGCCGGGTGTGCTGGTAGTCGAAGCACTGGCCCAGGTTTGCGGTATTTTAGGCTTTAAAACAGTTAACAAGCTGCCAGCGGATGGCTACGTGTACTACCTGGTGGGTAGCGACAATGTACGTTTCAAGCGCCCGGTTATGCCTGGTGACCAGCTTCAACTGGAGGCTAACGTAATTCGTGGCAAGCGAGGCATTTGGAAATTTGCGTGTCGCGCCACGGTTGACGGAGAGCTTGCCTGTGAAGCAGAAATTATTTGTGCTGAGAGGAAGGTTGCTTGATACATCCTACTGCACTGGTTGACCCAACGGCAACGCTCGCAGATGACGTTGAGGTTGGCCCTTTTAGTGTTATTGGGCCTAACGTCACGATCGGCGAAGGCTCCATAATCGGCCCGCACGTCGTGGTCAAAGGACCCACTGTGTTGGGGAAGCGCACGCGTATTTTTCAGTTCGCCTCGGTAGGTGAGGATTGTCAGGACAAAAAGTACGCTGGTGAACCTACTCGTCTGGTCATGGGCGACGATAACGTTATCCGTGAAGGCGTGACGCTTCACCGTGGTACGGTACAAGACCGTGGTGAAACGACGATTGGTTCCCGCAATCTGTTTATGGCCTACGTACACGTGGGCCATGACTGTGTCATTGGCAATGACTGTATCCTTGCCAACCAGGTAACGCTCGCCGGGCACGTAACGCTGGGTGATTACGCTATCCTGGGTGGCCTGTCTGCCGTGCACCAATTTTGTCACTTTGGTGAGCATGCCATGGCGGGTGGTGGCTCTATTATCACTAAAGACACGCCTGCCTATGTCATGATTAACGGCAACCCGGCAGAAGCGCGTGGTCTGAATCTGGTCGGCTTAAAACGCCGCGGCTTTAGCCGTGAGGCAATTAATGCACTGAGCGTTGCTTATAAGATGGTCTATCGCCAGGGGCTTACCGTCGAGCAAGCGCTTGAAGAGATGCGTGCGCGCTTTGATATAGAGGAAGTGACGGAGTTCGCTGACTCTATCGAGCGTTCGACCCGCGGCATTACGCGCTAACCATGTCCATTCGCTTATGACCTTGCAGCGTGTTTATCTGGTGGCTGGCGAGCTTTCGGGGGATATCCTTGGGGCTGGTCTGATGCGTGCGCTTAAGTCGCGTCATCCAGAGGTTGAGTTTCGTGGGATTGGCGGGCCTCGCATGATCGCTGAGGGGATGCAAAGCCGCTTTCCGTTGGAAACGCTTTCTGTGATGGGGCTGGTTGAGGTCATCAAACACCTGCCTGAGCTGGTAGGTGTGCGCCGCACGCTGCGTCGCGAAGCGCTCGCCTGGCAGCCGGATATCATGGTGGGTATCGACGCGCCTGATTTTACGCTCGGCCTGGAAAAGCAGCTGCGTAATGCCGGAATCAAAACGGCCCACTACGTCAGCCCTTCTGTTTGGGCGTGGCGGCAGGGGCGTGTGAAAGGCATTGCCAAATCCGTTGATGGCATGCTCACTCTGCTGCCCTTTGAGGCCGATTTTTACCGGCACCACAGTGTTCCTGTTGTGTTCGTGGGTCATCCGCTTGCCGATGAGCTGCCGCTTGAAAATGACCGCATCGCAACGCGACAGGCACTAGGTCTTGATGAAGATGCGCCGGTGCTTGCTTTGTTGCCAGGCTCGCGCAGCAGCGAAATACGTTTCCTGGGTCATACGTTTTTAGCCGCCGCTGAGCTGCTGTGCCAGCGCCATGCCACGCTAAAGGTTTTGATTCCGGCTGCCTCAGCGCTGCGTCATGACGAAATTCAGGCGCTCTTGTCTCACTATCCAACGCTTGCCGAGCGTGTGCAGCTGTTAAATGGCCAGGCGCGAGAGGCAATGGTCGCCAGCGATGTCGTGCTCCTGGCATCCGGGACCGCCGCGCTTGAAGCCATGCTGTGTCACCGGGCGATGCTGGTTGCGTACAAGATGGCACCGGCCACCCATTGGCTCGCCAAGCGTATGGTGAAAACCCAGTGGATATCGCTACCCAATCTGATCGCGCAGCAAAGCGTGGTGCCTGAGCTTATTCAGGACGCGGCGACACCGGAAGCTATCGCAGACCAGCTTTATGAGTTGCTTAGCGATCACGAAGCACGATTGGCGTTAGAGGCACGCTTTGCAACGATGCACGCCGACTTGCAGCGCAACGCCAGTCGCCGCGCCGCTGAGGCAATCACCGCTATCGCCTTAGGCCAGTCACTGGAGCTGCACAATGCCCGCTAAATCAGGCGATTTTCCGCCGCTTGAGATCGCCTATGTGGGCGAGCGCTTGGCGGGGGTCGACGAGGTTGGGCGTGGGCCGTTAATCGGTAGCGTCGTGGCCGCGGCGGTGATCCTGGATCCAGCACGCCCTATTGACGGTCTGACTGACTCTAAAAAGCTCACCGCCCGTAAGCGTGAAGCGTTAGACGTGCTGATACGCGAACAGGCGTTAGCCTTTGTGGTCGCTGAGGCAAGCGCTGCCGAAGTTGATCAGTTCAATATTTACCACGCCACGCACTTGGCAATGCGTCGTGCGATTGATGGTTTAGCCCCTGCGGCCGAGTATTTGCTGGTGGACGGTAACCGTTTGCCGGGACATAGTTTGCCGGGGCAAGCCGTAGTCAAAGGCGATGCGCGCCATCCCGCCATTGCTGCGGCGTCGATTCTTGCCAAGGTCGCGCGCGATGCCCAGATGGTTACGCTGGATATGCGCTATCCTGAGTACGGCTTTGCACGTCACAAAGGCTACCCAACGAAAGAGCATCTTGAGGCGCTATCCGCTCACGGGCCGCTTGAGGAGCACCGCCGAAGCTTCGCCCCCGTTCAGCGCCAATTAGCCCTCATTTAAGTGCTGTCGCTACGTTAAATTAACGTTATTTCATTTCTTTTTACCGAGATTCTGCCGAGAGTGTCATGACGGTACCGTTTGTTCATCTACGTTTGCACAGTGAATACTCCCTGGTCGACGGCTTGGTAAAACTTAAGTCGTTGGTCAGCACTACCTTTGATCGCGGTATGCCGGCATTGGCGCTAACCGACGAAACAAATCTGTTCGGCCTAGTGAAGTTTTACAAGGCCGCTCAAGGGGCTGCACTCAAGCCCATTATTGGCAGCGACTTATGGCTCTTTAATCCCCACGATGAGTCACATCCTTACCGTATAACGCTGCTGGCGATGAACGATGTCGGCTATCGCAACCTGACCGAGCTGATCTCCAAGGGTTGGACCCACGGCCAGCGTCAGGGGCGGGCCATTTTGGATAAGCGCTGGGTGCTTGAACAAAGTGAAGGCCTGATTGCGCTTTCCGGTGCGCGGGAGGGCGAAATTGGCCGCCATCTGCTTTCCGATCATGAGCGTGAAGCGCGCCAGTTGCTTGAAGAGTGGCAGGTTGCCTTTCCGGATCGTTTCTATCTGGAGCTGATTCGTACCGGGCGTCCGCTTGAAGAGGCGTGCGTGCATGCCAGCGTCAAGCTTGCCATCGATACCGGCACGCCAGTGGTGGCTACCAATGACGTACGCTTTCTTGAGCGGGAGGATTTCTGGGCGCATGAAACGCGTGTCGCCATTGGTGAAGGCAAGGCGCTGGACGACCCGCGCCGTGAACGCCGCTACACCGAAGAGCAGTATTTAAAAAGCCCGGACGAGATGGCAGCACTGTTCTCGGATATCCCCGAGGCGCTGGAAAACAGCGTGATGATTGCCGAGCGCTGCAGCGTGGATGTACGTCTGGGTGAGATATTTTTGCCTGAGTTCGAAATCCCTGAGGGAATGACCCTGGATGAGTTTTTCCGCAAGGTCTCCCACGACGGCCTGACGGATCGTCTGAACTTCCTGTTTCCTGTCGAGCGCTACCCGCGCGACAGTGACGAATACAAGGAAATTGATCAGCGTTACCGCGACCGGCTGGAGTTTGAACTCAACGTTATTATTCAGATGGGCTTCCCCGGTTACTTTCTGATCGTCATGGACTTTATCCAGTGGGCCAAGGATAACAACGTACCGGTAGGGCCCGGGCGAGGTTCCGGTGCGGGCTCTCTGGTTGCCTACGCGCAAAAGATCACCGACCTTGATCCCATCGGCTACGACCTGCTGTTTGAGCGCTTTTTGAACCCTGAGCGTGTTTCCATGCCCGACTTTGACGTCGATTTCTGCATGGAAAAACGCGACAAGGTGATCGAGTACGTGGCCGAGCGCTACGGGCGTGACGCGGTATCGCAGATTGTTACCTTCGGCACCATGGCGGCCAAAGCCGTGGTACGCGATGTGGCACGCGCTCAGGGGCGACCGTACTCACTGGGCGACAAGCTCTCCAAGTTGATCCCGTTTGAAGTGGGCATGACGCTTGGCAAGGCGATCGAGCAGGAGGCCGCGCTTAAAGAGTTCATTGCTAACGACGAAGAAGCTGAAGAGATCTGGGAAATGGCCCTCAAGCTTGAGGGTACGACCCGCGGCACCGGCAAGCACGCGGGCGGCGTGGTCATCGCACCCACCAAGCTGACCGATTTCTCGCCCTTACTGTGCGATGAAAGCGGCAATGGGCTGGTGGTTCAGTTCGATAAAAACGATATCGAAGACGCCGGGCTGGTCAAGTTCGACTTTTTGGGACTGCGTACGCTGACCATTATCGACTGGGCGCTTGAGATGGTCGATAAGGTTCGCGGCGTGAACGGCCAGGAACCGCTGAACATCGATGCGATTCCGTTGGATGATGGCAAAACGTTTGAAATGCTCAAGCGTGCTGAAACTACCGCCGTTTTCCAGCTCGAATCCCGCGGCATGAAGGAGCTGATCAAGCGCCTGCTACCGGATTCGCTGGACGACATGATCGCTCTGGTGGCGCTGTTCCGCCCCGGCCCGCTGCAGTCAGGCATGGTCGATGACTTTATCAACCGTAAACATGGCCGTGCCGAAGTATCTTATCCACACCCGGATTACCAGCACGAGCTGTTAAAACCGGTGCTGTCGCCTACCTACGGTATTATCCTTTACCAAGAGCAGGTCATGCAGATCGCTCAGGTAATGGCCGGTTATTCGCTGGGCCAGGCCGATATGCTGCGCCGGGCGATGGGTAAGAAAAAGCCCGAAGAGATGGCCAAGCAGCGTTCAGGCTTTATGGAAGGCTGCGCGGCCAATGGTATCGATAAGGATCTTGCCGGTAATATCTTCGACCTGGTGGAAAAGTTCGCCGGTTACGGGTTTAACAAGTCGCACTCTGCCGCCTACGCGCTGGTGTCTTATCAGACCGCATGGCTGAAGGCCCATTATCCAGGGCCATTTATGGCTGCGGTTATGTCTACCGAGATGGACAACCTGGATAAGGTAGTGCCGTTAATCGAGGAGTGCCGTAACCTCAAGCTGACCGTTACTCCGCCGGACGTTAACGTAGGCGGCTACAAATTTACCGTGGATACCGAAGGGCGCGTGGTTTACGGCCTGGGGGCGATTCGTGGGGTGGGCGAGGGGCCCATCGGGGCAATTGTCGAGGCGCGCCAGACGGGTGGGCCGTTCACCGACCTGTTCGATTTCTGTCGTCGGCTTGACCCTAAGCGTATGAACAAACGCACCCTGGAAGCGCTGATTCGCTCAGGGGCGCTGGATAATCTTGGTCCTAACCGGGCCGTGCTGGCGGCTTCTATGGAAGATGCCCTGAAGGCCGCCGCCCAGAACCACACCAACCAGAGCCTGGGCATGCTGGACATGTTCGGCGAGGCTTTTGCTGATGCCGAAGACGAAGCGCTCGATGTCTACACTGAGTACCTCGGTGCGCGAGAATGGACCGACCGCGAGCGCCTTTCAGGTGAAAAAGATACCCTCGGGCTTTATCTTACCGGGCATCCGATTGATGAATATGAGCGTGAATTAAAACGCTTTGTATCAACACGTATTAGCGATTTAAAACCCTCCCGCGAACCTCAGCGGGTGGCCGGGCTGGTGGTTGCGATGCGTACCATGAAGTCCAAACGTGGCGATACCATGGCGTTTATCACCCTGGATGATCGCACCGGGCGTATTGAAGCATCGTTGTTTGGTGAGCTATTCGACCAGTTACGTGGTCAGATAGAGGCTGATCAGGTATTGATTGTTGAAGGCGAAGTTTCCAGTGACGATTTCTCGGGTGGGCTGAGACTGCGTGGAAAAGATGTAACGCCTATGGTCACTGCCCGTATTCGCTATGGCGATGCCGTTGAGCTTGCACTGGACGCCGAGCGTATCAATGGCCGCTTGGTCGAGAGTCTGCGCGATAGTTTAGCGCCCTACCGGGATAATGGCGGTTTGCCGGTGCGGTTGCAGTATCGCCATGCCCAAGCCGTCGGCTGGCTGGAGCTTGCCGGTGAATGGAAAGTCGCGCCCAGTGATGACTTGCTGCTTGCGTTGCGCGATGTGGAAGGGCAAGCGGGGGTTCAGCTACGTTACCGCTAAACCTGACCGTATGACGGTTGGGTAGTGTCGTTGAGCAGACCCTGCCTTGCGTGGCAGGGTCAGGATGCGATAATACGTCTATTAGATACTCGTTTCGACAAGGCCTTTTTATAGGCAGCTTACAGGCAGAGCCGATGAATCCCAATTATCTCGATTTTGAACAGCCCATTGCCGAGCTTCAGGCAAAAATTGAGGAGCTACGTTTGGTTAGCTCCGACAGCGTTAATCTCTCCGATGAGATATCCCGGCTGGAGGAGAAAAGTCGTAAGCTGACCGAATCGATCTTCAAGGACTTGACGCCCTGGCAGGTCTCTCAGCTATCGCGTCATCCTCAGCGCCCTTATACGCTCGACTATCTTGAGCATATGTTTAGCGACTTTGACGAGCTACATGGCGACCGTAACTTCGCTGATGACGCTGCTCTGGTAGGCGGCGTTGCGCGCTTGAATGATAAGCCGGTCATGGTGATCGGCCACCAGAAAGGGCGCGATGTTAAAGAGAAGGTGCGCCGTAACTTCGGTATGCCTCGCCCCGAAGGTTATCGTAAAGCGTGTCGTCTGATGGAAATGGCCGAACGCTTCAAAATGCCGATTTTAACCTTTATCGATACCCCCGGTGCTTACCCAGGCATTGACGCGGAAGAGCGTGGTCAGAGTGAAGCGATTGCCTACAACCTGGCGGTCATGTCGCGCCTGAAAACACCGATTATATCAACGGTTGTTGGCGAAGGCGGCTCCGGTGGGGCATTGGCGATCGGCGTATGTGATGAGCTGTACATGCTTCAGTACTCCACCTACTCGGTTATTTCGCCAGAAGGCTGTGCGTCTATTCTCTGGAAAAGTGCCGAAAGAGCCTCTGATGCGGCCCAGGCAATGGGGATCACCGCAGAGCGCTTAAAAGTGCTTGGCTTTGTAGATGGGCTGATTAAAGAGCCGCTAGGCGGTGCGCATCGTCATCCGATGACGACGGCGGAGCGTGTGAAAGAGACCATCACCGAGGGCCTTGAGCGCCTCCAGGCACTGGATGCCGATGCCCTGCTGGAGCGCCGTTATAAGCGCTTAATGAGCTATGGCGCCCCAACTGCCTAAGCAGCTTGAACGCCTGTTAAACGACGCCCTGGTGGAAACCCCACCGGGGCGCTCTATTTGGGTCGCGCTCTCCGGGGGGCTTGATTCCGCATTGCTGCTGACGCTGGCAGCTTCTGTTTGCCGCCAGGCCAATCGCCCGCTGCGCGCCATCCATATTCATCATGGCTTGCAGGCCGCCGCCGATGACTTTGAACAGCACTGCCAAGCGCTTTGCAAGCAGCTTGGCGTGCCGCTTAGTGTGGTGCGCGTTACGGTCGACGCCGCTGGCGGTATTGAAGCGGCAGCGCGTCAGGCGCGCTATGCTGCGTTTCATGAGCATGTTCCCACGGGAGACACCGTTTGGCTGGCCCAGCATCAGGATGATCAAGCGGAAACCTTTCTGCTGGCTGCACTGCGGGGAAGCGGTATTCGTGGGTTAGCGGGAATGCCACACTGCCGTCATGCACACGGCCTTACCTTCGTTCGGCCCTGGCTCTCGATTGCCCGGCGCTGCCTGGAGGGGCGAGCCTACCAAATCGGCCTTGAATGGCGCGAAGACCCTACTAATAGCGATGTTACGCTTGATCGTAACCGCCTGCGTCATGACGTGTTGCCTCTTCTCAAAGCGCGCTGGCCCGACATGGCTGGCGCGTTTTTCCATAGCGCTAAGCATGCCGGGGAAGCGGATGCGCTGCTTAGTGAGTATGCCCAAGCGGAGTTGGAGGCGCTTCGCACAGATGCTAACAGCGCCGACTTGGAGTGTATTGATGCCCTCGCGTTGGCCACGCGCTCACGGCCTCGCCAGCGATTGCTGATACGCTCCTGGTGCCAGCAGCGATTATTGCCGACCCCGCCTCAGCGTCGTCTGGAGACGCTACTTGATCAATTAACGGCCGCACCGGACGCGAGTGTGCACGTCACGTGGCCAGGAGCGGAGGCCCGGGTGTGGCAACAGCGGCTTTATCTAATGGCGCCGCTTGAGCCGCTACCGGCCTGGCAGTGTGCCTGGGATGGCAGGGCAGGGCAGGCAACACCGTTAGGTGCGCTGGAACTCTCGTTGAAGTCCGATACGCCGCTAACGTTGCGCTGGCGCCAGGGAGGAGAAGTGATTGCGCTTGCCGAGCGAGGGCGCCGAGACGTTAAAAGGCTGCTTCAGGAGGCCCAAATTCCCCCATGGGAGCGCGAGCGGCTGGTGATGGTCATGGCGGAAGACACTTGCCTTGGCGTGGTTCAGCCGCCAGCCAGAGTGCTCTGGAAAGCGGCTAACGTAAGGTTTGTCTCGTAGGCGGTGTGCCCGTCTGTCTCTTAGTCTTCCTGTATGACGTTCAGCGTGAAGCCTGCGGCGTCCATATACGCCTGCTCCTGCTCAATATCGGTGCTGAGTAGCGTTGGTTCATCGCTGGCGGGCAGTGCCAGCGTTAAGCTGTCGGTATCAACACTAATATTCGGCAAGGGTGGGGCGTTTTCGGGGCGTGAGTGGTTAATCAGTACCGCCAGGCGCAGCAATAGGGCAAGCCGTATGCTGTGCGCGTGCTGCGCCTTGGGGAGCGCCTGCCACTCCTTGAGCGGGAATTTACGCCGATGGGCACGCACTAGAAAGGCCAGCTGATGCTGCTCCGGGCGTGAAAAGCCCGCCAGGTCAGAGTTTTCCAGCAGGTAAGCGCCATGGCGATGAAACTGGCTATGGGAAATAGCCAAGCCAATTTCGTGTACATGGCTGGCCCACTGAAGGTAGTAACGATGCTCATGGGTGAGCGACCAGGTGCCTTGCACCTGCTTAAACAGACGCAGTGCGGTCTCGGCCACGTTATCGGCCTGTCGGGTATCCACGTCGTAAATGCGCTGGAGTACGTCAAGGCTTTTGGAGCGCGTGTCTTCTGCGCTATTGCGTCCAGCCATATCATAGAGCACACCCTCGCGCAGGGCGCCGTCGGCAAAACGCATTTGGTGCAGGTCAAATGCCTCGAAGATAGCGCTTAAAATGGCCACCCCAGCAGGGAAAACTCGTGCGCGGTCAGGCTTTAACCCGTCGAGTTCGACTTTGTCCAGCTGTTTGCACTTGAGCAGGCGCTCACGCAGTTTTTTGAGCCCGCTGCGCGTAATCACACCTTCAGAGGGTGTGTCACCATAGGCGAGAAGAACGCTAGCCACTGCTTTAATAGTGCCACTGGAGCCTACTGGGTCTTCCCAGCCAAGGCGCAGGTAGGGGCGCTGGATATGGGCAAGTTCTGATAACGCGGCCAGTTCGGCGCGGCGCATGCGCTTTTCACTCATCTCGCCGTCAGGAAAGTAGCGGCTGGTAAAGGTCACACAGCCCATGCGCAGGCTTTCCAGCGCCTTGGGTTCAAACTCTTCACCAATGATAAATTCTGTTGAGCCGCCACCAATATCGACAATCAAGCGGCGCCCGTTTTCGGCCAAGGCATGAGCCGCCCCTAGATAGATAAGCCGGGCCTCTTCACGGCCCGCAATAATTTCGATGGGGTGACCAAGTTGTGTTTCAGCCCGTTCAATAAACGCCTGGCTATTATGGGCGTCACGCAGGGCGTTAGTGCCCACGATACGCAGGTTTGCGCTCTCAATATCACTTAAAAACGGCGCGAAGCGGCCCAGGCAATCCAGGGCGCGCTGAATGGCTGCTTCGTTAAGCTTGCCCTCTTCATCCAGGCCAGCCGCCAGTTGGACTTTTTCACCCAATCGTGCAACGACTTGAAGACGCTCATTTTGATAGTTGGCTACCAGAAGGTGAAAACTGTTGGAGCCGAGGTCAATGGCGGCTAGCCGCTGTGGTGCTGCGTTTTCCAGGTCGCTAACAGGAGCGCTAACGGGGGGTGAAATGTCCTTGGGCATGAGCTATCCTTCGTATTGGCTTTGCCAAGGTTGCGGTGCGCTTGGGCTATTGTCAATTGGCAAAGACTTGCGTTTATCGCGGGCCTTGACTACCATCGAACGACAGGTCTGACTCGACCTTGCCTGCTACAAGGCTGATTGCTAGAAATTACCCAAAAAATTACTAGTAATAGCTCTGCTGACAAGAGATCGTTGATAGCGTGTCGATTCAGTTGTCTTGGTTGCCAAGCCTTTCTGGTGCTAGGCTTTCCTAGTTAAGCTTTCCTGGTACTAGGCTTTCTTGGTATTATCGGGACTTATTGAACGTCGTATTTATTTAATGCTGTACTTACCTTGGCTAAGCACGCGATGATTGTGCTACGTATATTGACTAACTAACGCTTATCCAGCATGTTAACAAGATACTGCTTATCCAGATAGCATCAGCCATATTTCCAAGTCGTCAGATGACCCGCTGATTGGTTCTTTCCTTATGCCAATCAGAACAAACAACTGCATGTACCCTCGAACTGAGCAATAACTCATTGCCTCATTGCACCAATGCCATGAGTTTTCACATGCCCAGCGGCTTACCATCGAGTACGTGCTTTATCGGGACCTGAACGCATCACACGGCGCCTAGCCATATCAGTACGTGCTACGCCTCCTGTCTTATTCTGGCGCCTTGCGCCTAGCTTCCAGAGCAACTTTCTAACACGCCGATGAATCTCACTGAACTCAAGCAAAAAACCGTTCCCGAGCTGCTCGATATCGCCCGCGAAATGGGTATCGATAACCTGGCCCGTTCGCGCAAGCAGGACATCATTTTCGCCATCCTCAAACGACACGCTAAAAGCGGTGAGGACATTTATGGCGACGGTGTACTGGAAATTCTTCAGGATGGCTTTGGCTTCCTGCGCAGCGCCGACAGCTCCTATCTTGCCGGACCGGACGATATCTACGTATCGCCCTCGCAGATTCGCCGTTTTAACCTGCGTAAAGGCGACTCCATTTCCGGCAAAATTCGCCCGCCCAAAGAAGGCGAGCGCTACTTTGCTCTGCTCAAGGTTAGCCAGATCAACTTTGACCGTCCGGAAAATGCCAAGCACAAGATTCTCTTCGAGAACTTAACGCCGCTATTCCCGAATGACCGTTTGCGGATGGAAATCGGTAACGGTTCTACCGAAGATCTAACGGCCCGTATCATCGACCTGACTGCGCCGATTGGTAAAGGTCAGCGTGGCCTGCTGGTGTCTCCGCCTAAAGCGGGTAAGACACTGATGCTGCAGAACATCGCCACCTCGATTACGCGCAACAACCCTGAGTGCCATCTGATCGTACTGCTGATCGATGAGCGCCCGGAGGAAGTGACCGAAATGTCGCGTACCGTACGCGGTGAAGTGGTGGCTTCCACCTTTGATGAACCGCCAGCGCGCCACGTTCAGGTCGCTGAAATGGTCATCGAAAAAGCCAAGCGTTTGGTTGAGCACAAAAAAGACGTGGTTATCCTGCTGGACTCGATTACCCGCTTAGCGCGTGCCTACAACACCGTCGTGCCGAGCTCCGGTAAAGTGCTTACCGGTGGTGTCGATGCGCATGCGCTTGAGAAGCCTAAGCGTTTCTTCGGTGCGGCGCGTAATATCGAAGAGGGCGGCAGCTTGACCATTATCGCTACGGCCCTGGTGGATACAGGTTCGAAGATGGATGAAGTCATCTTCGAAGAGTTCAAGGGTACCGGTAATATGGAAGCGCACCTTGATCGCAAGCTGGCGGAAAGGCGCGTCTTCCCGGCAATCAACATTCGTCGCAGCGGCACGCGGCGTGAAGATCTGCTGGCGTCTGAGGAAGAGATGCAGCGCATGTGGATTTTGCGCAAGCTGCTCAACCCGATGGAAGACACGGCTGCCACGGAATTCCTGATTGATCGTCTGAAGGATACCAAGACGAATCTTGAGTTCTTTGAAGCGATGAAACGCCGCTAGGATTGATGAGAATCACTATAGCGGCGCAAGCCTAGCGGGGAGTGTGTCTTGAAGTATAACGACTTGCGCGACTTCATCGCGGCGCTGGAAGCGCGCGGTGAACTCAAGCGTATCCAAGCCGAAGTCGATCCTTACCTGGAAATCACCGAGATTTGCGACCGCACGCTGCGTGCCGGTGGCCCGGCACTCTTGTTTGAGAATGTGAAGGGCCATGATATGCCGCTGCTGGGCAATCTTTTCGGTACACCAAAGCGCGTGGCACTAGGAATGGGGCAGGAGTCGGTCGAAGCGCTGCGCGAAGTGGGTAAGCTGTTGGCCTTTTTAAAAGAGCCTGATCCGCCCAAGGGGTTGAAAGACGCCTGGGATAAGCTGCCTATCTTCAAACAAGTGCTTAGCATGGGGCCTAAAACCGTTAAGCGGGCGCCAGTGCAGGAAGTCGTTTTTGAAGGTGACGAGGTTGATCTTGATCGTCTGCCTATCCAGCACTGCTGGCCGGGCGATGCGGCGCCTTTGGTCACCTGGCCGCTGGTCATTACCCGTGGCCCGCATAAAAAGCGTCAGAATCTGGGGATTTACCGGCAGCAGAAGATTGGCAAGAACCGCCTGATCATGCGCTGGCTCTCCCACCGCGGCGGGGCACTGGATTTCCAGGAGTTTCAGCAAGCGCACCCTGGCGAGCCTTTCCCGGTTGCCGTAGCGTTGGGTGCTGATCCGGCTACGATCCTGGCGGCCGTGACCCCCGTCCCTGACTCACTCTCCGAATATGCGTTTGCCGGGCTTCTGCGCGGCTCGCGTACCGAGCTTGTTAAGTGCGGCCATTATGACCTTGAGGTGCCTGCCTCCAGTGAGATTATTCTGGAAGGGGTTATCTATCCTGATGATATGGCGCCTGAAGGCCCGTACGGTGATCACACCGGCTATTACAACGAGGTGGATCACTTCCCGGTCTTTACGGTAACGCGCATGACCATGCGCCGTGATGCCATTTATCACTCCACCTATACCGGGCGGCCGCCGGATGAGCCTGCCGTTCTCGGGTTGGCGCTTAACGAAGTGTTTGTGCCGATACTCTGCAAGCAGTTTCCTGAAATTGTCGACTTTTACCTGCCGCCTGAAGGCTGCTCGTATCGCATGGCGGTTGTTACCATGAAAAAGCAGTACCCAGGTCACGCCAAGCGCGTGATGATGGGGGTATGGAGCTTTTTACGTCAGTTCATGTACACCAAGTTCGTGATTGTGCTGGATGACGACGTTGATGCGCGCAACTGGGAAGACGTGATCTGGGCGATTACCACACGTATGGATCCGGCGCGAGATACCGTGATGGTTGAGAATACGCCTATCGATTATCTGGATTTCGCCTCGCCTGTCTCTGGCCTGGGTTCCAAACTGGGGCTCGATGCGACCAACAAATGGCCAGGCGAAACAGACCGCGAGTGGGGCACGCCCATCGTGATGGACGAGACAGTCAAAAATCGCGTTGACGAGCGGTGGGAAGAGCTGGGGATTGGTATTCCTCTGCCAGCACCGCGGCATGGCGGTTAAGAAGGCAGTTAAGTTTAGCGGCGCACGTTGATCGATTTTTCACATAGAGGTTTTCATGAGCGCAAGGACGTTAACCTGCCAGGTAACGGCCGTTGAGGATTTAAATCCTGACGTATTTGGCGTGACGCTAAAAGGGCGTGCAGAATCAATGCAGCATGCGCCTGGGCAATATCTAGAACTTAAATTGGATGACAACACTTGGGTGCCCTTTTCAATTGCCAGTGCCGAGCAGGGCGATGGCGTCATTGAACTGCATATTCAGCACTGGCCTGAGCGCGATAATTCAGTACGACTTCGAAATTTGCTCCAGGTGGCTAATCAGCTAACGCTGCGCTTGCCCGGCGGTGAATGTGTGGTTGACGCGCAAAGCGAGCGTCCGCTGCTGCTGATTGCTGCTGGCACAGGGTTTTCACAAATGAAAGCGATTGTTGAGGCCACCCTGCGTGACCAGCCTGAGCGGCCAATCTCACTCTGGTGGGCTGCCCGTGAGCATCGCGACCTTTACGCTGAAAGCCTGGCGACTGAGTGGGCGCAGCGCTATCCCAATGTAACGTTTAAAGCGGTCACCGAATTTCCGCTAACTGAGCCTTTGGCAAGCGGCGAGCGTATTCATCACCATCAGGGCCGGGTTGATCTTGTACTGGAGAAAGCGGCGCTGACGTTCAGCGATTATGACGTGTATCTCTCCGGCTCGCCCGGCATGGTATACGCCTGCCTGGATGTGTTGGAAACCAAAGGCGTGGTGAGTGAGCGGGTTTTTTCCGACGTATTTGCTTATGCGCCGCGTGGGTGATTGACCCACAGCGTTAGTCTGTCACTTTTTGGCTATGGCGCTGTTTGTTAATCAACAGTTGCCATTTGCCAAGCTTAAGGGCAGGATAAAGATATACCTTTTTTAAAACGATTTTTTGCGGCCCCTTAGCTTGCCAGTCATCAGGAAAAATATGCACACACAAGCGCCTTTCCACACTGCTAACCGCCTGCCTTTTATGGCGGTTAGTGTGTGCATGAGCGTTGTGGCCTATTTTGGATATTGGTTTAGCCACGGTGTGCCCGCGGCCGACGGTTAACGTCGCGCTACTAGGCACACCTTCCAGGTTGCCTGCCGAATCTTCAAGCCCCGGTTGGTAACCCCACCGGGGCTTTTTGCGTTTAACGGCTTTTGCCATAGGAATTTCATTAAGGAGCTGCACCATGATGTATCGCGCTTATAACGTCACTATCGCTACCGGCTATGTGGGCTATGGCTGGCGATTTAGCGACGCGCGGTCGGTGCAAGCTGCCACCTCCGACCGTGCCCGTTTGGGTGGTAACGCCAATCAACGATGTCATGTGATACCGGAGAGTTAATGATGAATGCCCAGGCAAGCCTAGCCCCGATCAAGAATGCTAACGCCAAACTCCTTGGCGACAGTACGCCCAGCCCTGTTAATCACTTACCGACACCCGCCGAGTTACGCCAAAGCGTTGCCGTTGATGCTCGGTTAGGCCAGCAAATTTCTCAACAGCGAGAAGCAGTTCAGAAAATATTAAGTGGCCAGGATAAAAGATTATTGGTGGTGGTAGGCCCCTGTTCTATCCATGACCCGGACGCAGCGCTTGAGTACGCTGACCGTTTGGCGGTGCTAAGTGAGCAGGTGGATGAGCAGATTTTACCGGTAATGCGGGTTTACGTTGAAAAGCCGCGTACGACGGTTGGCTGGAAAGGGCTGGCCTATGACCCTGATTTAGACGGTCGTGGCGATATGCCCAAGGGCATTACCCTCTCTCGTGAATTGATGCATGCCGTTGCCGCCCGAGGCCTACCGGTGGCCACCGAGCTGCTTCAGCCCATGCTCGCGCCTTACCTGGATGACCTTTTAAGCTGGGTCGCGATTGGCGCGCGTACTACAGAGTCGCAGCTGCACCGTGAGCTGGCCAGTGACCTGGCCGCGGCGGTCGGGTTCAAAAATGCCACCAGCGGAGATGTGCAGGTCGCGATTGACGCCATACAAGCTGCCGCTCATGGGCACCAGCGCTTTGCTCAAGACAGTCATGGACGCCCCATCATGCAGCAAACAGCCGGTAACCCGCATACGCATGTTGTGCTTCGCGGCGGGCATGGCGAGCCGAACTATCAGGCAGCGCATGTTCAGGCAGCTATCAAGGCGCTGCATGAGGCAGGTCAGAACCCACGTTTAATGGTCGACTGTAGCCACGCCAATGCACGTAAAGATCATCGTCGTCAGAATGAAGTAATGCTGGATGTACTGGCCCAGCGGCAGGCGGGCAACGCCAATCTGGTCGCCTTGATGCTTGAAAGCCACCTGTTTGAGGGCAAACAGCCGTTAAACCCTAGTGCACTGCGTTACGGTGTTTCGGTAACCGATGCCTGTGTTGGCTGGGAGGCAACCGAGCGGTTGTTAAAAATGGCTGCAGAGCGATTAAGCGCACATTAAGCGACTCAGGCTTGTTTGCGTTGGTCAGCCCCGTATTATAGAGCTCTCATTTGGATTGCGAGGTTGGCCATGGTGTTTACCCTTGAGCCGCATGATGTACAACGCTACCGTCGTAAGGCGCGCATGATTAGCTTTGCGATGGCGGGACAACTGGTCATTTTTGGAATGCTGTTTTCCATGCTGCTGACCTCTGCCTTGGGCAGCAGCTTATGGCTCTACGCGCTAGGTATCTTCCTGGGACTTCTAGCCACCAGCGCACTCTTTGCGGTGCTGCGCGAACGGCCCTGGATGACCGAGATGCGCTACGTATGGCAGTTAAAGCAACACCTGTCGCAAATCAGGGGGTATTTACCTACGCTTAGGCGTGCACTTGAAGATGATAATCAAGCCGCGCTTAATATCGTGACCTTTTACCATCAAGGGATAACGCAGCTAGCCGAGCTAAATGGTCGTGAGCCCTCTCAAGACCCCACGTGGCTGGCCGAGAAGCATCACTTGGCGGAAAAGCGGGCAGCATTGGGGTTGCCGCCCAAGTTTGATACCTTTGATCCACAGGATCTACACGCCTTTAAGCGAAGCTAGTGCATTACACAATAAATCACGCGCGCAGGGAGCCTTGATAGATGACGTTTTTTACCCCCCTTCGATTAGCCGCTGTGGGTGCTTGTTTGATGGCACTCACCGGCTGTGCCTCTACGTCTTCACCAGCAGACGAGTCTGGCACAATGACCGTTAACAGCAGTGCCCCGTTGTTGCCCTCGGTACTTTTTGCTGGAAACGCCGAGCAGTACCAGGGCTGGCACTGCCAGCCCGCTGACCAGAATTTAGTGACAGCGACAAATACTAATGACCTACGGCTTTGGTCGCTGCACGGCGCCTGGCTGCTGCCTCAAGCGGTCGTCGCTAACGGGGCTCGCTACCAGGATGGCAGTATCAGTTTTTGGAACCGAGGTAACCAGGCCATGGTGGAAACACCGCGTGGCCAACTGCAGTGCACCCTTGGCGAAGAGCGTAAAGTCCTTACTCGTGCAGAGCGGCCAGGCGTTATGTTTTTTGGACATGGCAATGAGCCAGGCTGGGTGGTCGCGCTCGCACACGATTCCCCCACGTTAACCCTGGAGCTTAACTACGGCGAGGAGCGTATTGAGCTACCCTATATGGTGAGCGTGATGGACAACGAAGCGGGCCGGGTGGTGCTTGAAAACGCCCGCGTTGAGCCTTTCTTTCGGGTGCGTATTGAAGCGGGCGCTTGCTTTGACAATATGAGCGGTTTTCCCTTCCCTGCGCGGGTAACGCTCAGCTACGGAGGTGAGCAGTTCAGTGGTTGTGGGCAGGGAATCGCCCCCTAAGCTTTTATTTCAGCGCCTATCAGCCATCACTGCTAGCGGTGCGGTGGCCACCGCTTAGCAGTGGTATTGACGCGGGGCAGCGCGCCACTCAGGCGAGATAAAGTCGCTTGCACAAAGCGCCATGGCATCTCCAGCGGCCCTTGCTGCGAGACGCGACAGCATATTTAGCTGCAGCCCACGTGCAGTCTCGATCTGCTCGCTGACATCCACAGGTATCCATGTGTCATCCTGCAGCGCTGCGAGGGTGAAGCTGAACGGGTGAAAGCCGGGATAGCCCAGCCGAAGATCGGTAGCAATTAATGTTTCATGTCCCTCAATATTGATGGTGTCATAGCGCAAAAAAGGGCCAGTAAACCACATTAGCCGCTGGCCAAGCGGGCCCGCCAACGCACTCTCTTCAAGCGCTATATTGCGGTATAACGGCTCCAAACGTGGCTGACGCTTGCCATCAAATACGCTAATCAGACCTTCATAGTAGTGATCCTCATTGACCACGGTAGCCCGCCATAGCACCGTGTTAAAAGGGGTTGGTTGAACCAGTAAAGGCGCCTCCTCTAGCCCCATCTCGGCAAGAACCGTTGCCAGCCGGTGCTCAATGTTCAGCTTCGCTCCGGCTGCTAGTAATAAGTAAACGCTTGAGACAGCCAGCGCGGCCGTAGCGTACTTTTGTACCTGTTTTGACGCGATGCCTACGATTAAACCAATTAGAAGAGGCAGGGTGTAGAGCGGGTCAATGATAAATACAATCGGCCAAGCGACCGGTGATGTTTCTAGCGGCCAGAAGAGCTGCGTGCCATAGGTGGTCAGAGCATCAAGCAGTGGATGCGTGATTAGCGTGAGTGTAAAAAACCACCACCAGTGGATGAAGGAAATATCGCGTGCAGGGGCAAAACGGCGGCTAAGCAGGGCTAGTAACGTCGCGAGTCCGGTCAGTACAAATAACGAGTGGCTAAATCCACGGTGCTCGGTCACATTAGCGATAGCATCGCCATAGTCCAGCGCTACGTCCAGGTCGGGCAGTGTGCCCATTAGTGCCCCTATGAGAATGGCTTTACGGCCCAAGCGCCGACCCAGCACCGCACCGCCAATCGCAGCGCCCAACGCCGCCTGTGTGATTGAGTCCACTAACGTCTCCTTTGAGATAGCCCTCAAATAGCACTATACAGATTTTTCTTTGAATTCGACCTTGTATACTAAATCTGTCTAATGGTTGGTTAAAGCAGGCCGTCATTTAAACCGATAGTGGTGTAGGTCGGGCTGAATAATGAGCTTTGATGAGCATTTGGGCATAAGCCATCTGATATGCACAAGATTTGCTGGTTAAGGCCTATTCTGTTTCCATCCACATAATGGATATCCGCGTTAACATTCATTCACCGGTCTTAATGAAAAGGAAATAACATGCAGTTTTTA
This sequence comes from Halomonas sp. AOP22-C1-8, assembly GCF_052378905.1. Lineage (NCBI taxonomy): Bacteria > Pseudomonadati > Pseudomonadota > Gammaproteobacteria > Oceanospirillales > Halomonadaceae > Halomonas > Halomonas sp. AOP22-C1-8. The sequence goes on from NZ_JBQSYD010000007.1 coordinate 94,211, forward strand.
CACACGATGGTACGTATCAGCGATCTGGATGCATCGCTTTACTTTTACTGTGACCTGCTGGGTCTTAAAGAAGTACGCCGTAAAGAGAACGAAAAAGGCCGCTTTACGCTGATCTTTCTTGCCGCCCCCGAAGATGAAGAGCGCTCTGCGCAGCTCTCCGCTCCCGAGCTTGAATTGACGTATAACTGGGACCCTGAAACCTATACTGGCGGCCGTAATTTTGGTCACCTGGCCTATCGGGTAGACGATATTTACGCGCTTTGTCAGAAGCTCCAGGACGCCGGTGTTACTATTAACCGCCCCCCACGGGATGGGCACATGGCATTTGTAAAATCGCCTGACGGTATCTCAATCGAGCTACTGCAAAAGGGTGACACGCTAGCACCTCAAGAGCCATGGGCTTCCATGGAAAACAGCGGTAACTGGTAAAACCTATAAGGTGACGATTATGTCCATGAAGACGTTAACGCTGCGTCATTGCTTGCTGCCCTTGTGTGTATCGGCGGCTTTGCTTTTGAGCGCATGCAGCAGTTCGCCCGCGCCTCAAGAGGGGCATGAAGCACCGAGCAGTGCGGAGCTTTCAGGAGCGATAGTAGATCAGCGCTGGGATCTTTTGTTGATCGGAACAGATGAGAAATTAGCGTTTAACGAAACGCCGTTTTTTGAAATCTCTCGCGATGGAACGATTGCCGGTTATGACGGCTGTAACCGCTTTACGGGGCAGATAAGCTTGGGCGAAGGGCACCGCTTCGATGTAAAAGAGCTGGCGAGCACGCGTATGGCGTGCCCCGATATGGAAAACGCCGCGCAGGTAACGAACATGCTGGAAGGCGCCTATCGTTATCTCATTGACCATGACCGGTTGGTCTTGTTCGGCCCGGATAGCCGAGTGCTTGGCGGCTGGCGTGAAGGTAAATAAGCATCCCTCCATGGTTGGGCTACTGGTATTTCGTGATCCGGAATATCAGTAGTCCACTCTTCAACCGTTGAGGGGGCTTGTCCAGTAGGCCCGAGCGAACGTTTTAAAAGCTTACTTGAACGATGGCGTTTCCGTCGCGCTGTGCGTTATTTGTTGTTCTGCTCCGCCGATGTGACCGCGCGGGGCGCTGAATGGATAGCAGGTTTCAGTGACGCTAATTGCTGAGCGGTTGTGATAAACTGCCTGTTAGTATGAGATATTTCTAATGCAGCGATGGTCAGTGCCAAATCGTCTGCCAGTACTCGCGCCATACGAGCCTCGTAGGTAAGCCAGCAGCTCAGTGCTCGATGGATGGCACTATCGACATGCTTATTGGTAAAGGGTTGGTCTCTAAACAAGAGCAACCATCCGTGATGCGTGCCAGCTAGGCTCAACTTGACCGCGAGACTTCCCTGATGGCTGCCCTCGAATTCGATGACATCCGTTTGCTCAGCGTCATTACTTAACCATGACAGCTGCTGCAACAGCTGATGGTCAGAAGGGCAGTGACCAAAGCGATGGAGCGCGCCCTGAGAGGCTAGACAAATACCGCATGCATGGAAAATATCACGCCATCTTTGGTGATGCCGATCGAGAATTTCCTCAATGTTTGTGAAGAGATGGATATCCTTGCTGAGTAGTCTTCGCGATGTTTTTAGCTTTGCCTGCTGCCTGTCGATACATTTAGCACTTAATAAACCCAATTGATGCATTGCTATATCTACCAGCGAGCTGATCCAGTGTGTAGAGCCTATGTACGAGGATGGCGGGTGAGCAACGTAGCCCCAGGTTTCATGCTCTCCGTTTAATGCATAATACGTCAGCTGTGAATGGGATAGGGCTTCAAAGGACCGGATCGAGCTTATTTCATCTTCGTACTCAATATTACTGCCAAAGGAAAAATAGTAGATCAAACGCAACTGCCCGGTAGGGAGATAGTGATATAAAGCGACAGGTGTGTTTTTGGTCACTAACATATGGTGAAGCGTTTTCGTTAACTGCCTAGAAAGTTCGATGTGATTAGACGCAGACAAGAGTAAAAAGCATTTATCGTGAAATTCTGCAAAATGCTGGTCCCGCAGATAAATTATCTCACCCATCTTGAAGCCTCCTGTAACGTCAAGTCTTGCCGCTTACAGCTCCGCGAAGCAGCCGGAATGATCCAAAACTCAAAATTGAATTAATGATTCAATCAAAAGGTGAACTGCTATTCAACCATTATTGAATAATCAATTCACATTGTGGGCATGAATGAAAAGCTAATGTTTGCGGAGCGTTTAAAAATAGCGATGGTTTCGGCGGGATATGATGTTCGGCCGTCGACTCTAGAACGCGAGTTCAATTTGCGCTACTGGGGAAGACCCATCACTTTCCAGGCAGTTAGGCGCTGGTTGCGTGGTGATTCGATTCCCAATCAGGACAAACTGCAACTTTTAGCGAAGTGGCTGTGTATTGATCCGCACTATCTGCGCTATGGAGAAGGAAGTGCCCATCGCGTCAGTGAGCCGCATGCTGCTTGGGAGGTATCTTTCAGTAACGAGGAGCGTCACGTGCTGTCGCTGTATCGTAATCTACCGGCTGCTCAGCGTAAGGTAGTACGTGACGTGTTGGAGACATTCGTAAAAGCTTATTCAACCGACCCGGACGGAAAAGAGTAACAAGTCGTTTTATCCCGGTTCAAAGAGCGCATACGGTGAACACGCCGAGCATAAAAAACGCCCGGCTCCAGAAAGGAGCCGGGCGTTTTTTGAAAGGCCGGTGGGGGAGAGCTTACAATGCCTTGATCTTGGCCCGTTGCTCTTCCAGCAATTTCTTGGCCGCTTGGAACTCGGCTAGCTTGCCGCGCTCTTTTTCGACGACGGCATCGGGGGCTTTAGACATAAACCCGGGGTTGCCCAGCTTTTTCTCAATGCCAACCATCAGCTTGTCCTGCTTTTCGATCTCTTTATTCAATCGGGCAAGCTCGGTGTCTTTGTCGATCAAATCGGCCATCGGCACCAGAACTTCCATATCGCCCACTAATTGCGTTGCTGAAAGCGGGGCATCGTTTGGGTTTTCAAGCCAGGTCGCGCTTTCCAACTTGGCCAGCTTGGCCAGGAAATGGCGGTTACTTTCCAGGCGCTTGGCATCTTCCGGTTTGCCCTTGGTTAACAGAACGTCCAGCGGCTTGCCGGGGGAAATATTCATCTCGGCGCGAATGTTACGCACGGCGATAATGACGCCTTTGAGCCATTCGATATCGCGGGTGGCCTGCTCGTCGATCCTGTTCTCATCGGCTTCCGGCCATGCCTGAAGCATCAACGAAGCGCCTTCACCCATAAACGTGCCCGCCAAGGGGGAGACGCGCTGCCAAATCTCTTCCGTAATATACGGCATCATCGGATGCGCCAAGCGTAGAATGGTTTCCAGCACGCGCACCAAGGTACGCCGTGTGCCGCGCTTGGCTTCAGCGGAGGCATTTTCGTCCCACAGCACTGGTTTGGAAAGCTCGAGATACCAGTCGCAATACTCATTCCAGACAAACTCGTAGAGCGCTTGCGAGGCGTGGTCAAAGCGGTATTCGTCCATCGCCTTGGTCACCTGGGCTTCGGTCTTCTGCAGCTCGGAAATGATCCAGCGGTCAGCCAGCGACAGTTCCACCTCGCTGCCCTGACCTTGAGAAGCGATGCCGCAATCTTCGCCTTCGGCATTCATGAGCACGTAGCGCGAGGCGTTCCACAGCTTGTTGCAGAAGTTGCGGTACCCTTCCAAGCGGTTCATATCAAATTTAATATCGCGCCCAGTGGTGGCCTGCGAGAGGAACGTAAAGCGCAGCGCATCGGTGCCATGGGCTTCAATGCCGTCTTTAAATTCGTCTTTGGTCGCTTTGGCAATCGCCTTGGCTTTTTGCGGCTGCATCATATTGCCGGTGCGCTTTTCAAGCAGTGCATCCAGCGTAATGCCGTCGATAAGATCAATTGGATCGAGTACGTTGCCCTTGGATTTGGACATCTTCTGGCCCTGCCCATCACGTACTAGACCGTGGACATACACGGTTTTGAAGGGCACCTGGCCGGTGAACTTTAGGGTCATCATAATCATCCGGGCTACCCAGAAGAAGATGATGTCAAAGCCTGTCACCAACACGCTGGTGGGGTGGAAGGTTTCAAGTTCCGGGGTTTTTTCTGGCCAGCCAAGTGTGCCAAAGGTCCATAAGCCTGAGCTGAACCAGGTGTCCAGCACGTCTTCGTCCTGAGTCAGCGCTATATCAGCGCTCAGGCCGTGCTTCTCTCGGGCTTCGGCCTCGGTGCGGGCAACGTAGACGTTACCTTCGGCGTCATACCATGCCGGAATACGGTGGCCCCACCATAGCTGGCGGGAAATACACCAATCCTGCAGGTCGCGCATCCATGCAAAATACATGTTTTCGTAGTTCTTGGGCACGAACTGGATGTCGCCTTTTTCCACCGCCTCGATAGCGGGCTTGGCAAGGTCTTCGACTGCCACGAACCACTGGTCAGTCAGCAGCGGCTCAATCACATCACCCGAGCGGTCGCCATAGGGCAGGGTGTTGTTGACGGCTTCCACTTGCTCCAGTAGGCCAAGTGCGTCCATATCGGCAACAATTTGCTTACGTGCTTCAAAGCGGTCAAGGCCTGAGTACTTGGCGGGCAGGCTAGCGTCTTCTTCCGGCTGGGGCTGGCCTTTAAGGTTGAAGATTTCCGCCTGCTCAAGAATCGTGGCGTCTTTGGAAAAGACGTTGATCAGCAGGTGGTTTTGGCGCTTGCCGACTTCATAGTCATTGAAGTCGTGGGCCGGGGTGATTTTCACACAACCCGAACCTTTCTCCATATCGGCGTGTTCGTCGGTCACTACAGGGATGCGGCGGCCCACCAGCGGTAGCTCAATAAATTTGCCCACCAGCGAGGCGTATCGCGCATCTTCTGGATTAACCGCAACGCCGGTATCGCCCAGCAGAGTTTCGGGGCGAGTAGTGGCCACCACGACATAATCCTTGCCATCGGCGGTTTTAACGCCGTCGGCCAGCGGATAACGGAAGTGCCAGAAGCTGCCTTGCTGCTCCTTGTTCTCCACTTCCAGGTCGGAAATCGCCGTGTGCAGCGTCGGGTCCCAGTTGACCAGCCGCTTACCACGATAAACCAGTTTCTCTTCATGCAGGCGCACGAAGACTTCCTGAACGGCTTTATAGAAGCCGTCATCCATGGTGAAGCGCTCGCGACTCCAATCAACGCTGGCGCCCATGCGGCGCAGCTGGCGGGTAATGTGCCCGCCAGACTCTTCCTTCCACTCCCAAACTTTATCAATAAACGCATCGCGGCCCAGGTCGTGGCGCGTTTTGCCCTCTTCTGCCGCGATCTTGCGTTCAACCAGCATTTGCGTGGCGATACCGGCGTGGTCGGTACCTACCTGCCACAGCGTATTGTTACCCTGCATTCGCTTCCAGCGCGTCAGGGTGTCCATGATGGTGTCCTGGAACGCGTGGCCCATGTGCAGGCTGCCGGTGACGTTGGGCGGCGGAATCATGATGGAGAAAGGCGCGCCCTTACCCGAAGGGGCAAAGCGGTTATCGGCTTCCCAGCGCTGATACCAGTGGGTTTCAATCTGTTCGGGTTGGTAGGTCTTTTCCATGGGGAGTCGGCTCACAACGTGCAAAAAATGGTGACAAGTATAGCGCGATAAGAGGCAGAGCGTCAGGCCTTTGCCGAGGGGAGATGTAACCCACGCATCGCGATTAAACCCAACACAGGGCCTGGCAACAACCACCAGATAACCGCCACGCTCTGGCTTGCCCAAAGGGCGGTTACCAAGGCAATGGAGGGAATGGTCAAACCAAAGCCGATAGCGTTCATCATGGCCAGGGCCGCGCCCAGCCGTTCGGCGGGCGCGTGGGCCGATGCCAGCGCCGAAAACTGCGCTGAATCGGCTATCACGCTAACGCCCCAAACGCCCAGCAGCGCCAGCAGTAACCAGGGTGAAAGGCTGCCCAATAGCGGGTAAACTAGGCAAAGTACGCCCGATGTTAATAGCGCCACAAACGCAACGTGGGCGCTACCCGCTTTCCGGCTCCAGCGGCCTGCCCACACGCAGCCAGGCAGGCCAAGGGCAATAACGGCAAAGCTTAGCCACGGCTGCAGGCTTGCTGATGCATTGAGCCGCTCAAGCTCGCGGCTAACCAAAAAGGGCACCAACGCCCAGAATGCATAAAGCTCCCAACAGTGGCCGAAGTAGCCCAGCGCGGCCTTGCGAAACGGACGCTGCTTGAACGCACCAAGCCCGGCCCAGGGGCGCCCGCTTCCGGCTTTGGCGGGTAGGTGGGGGCCAACACCTAGCCGGAAAACCATCAACGCTGCGACCAGTGCCAACAGCGATGCCAATAGCAGTGGCCATTGCCAGGGCAGATGCAACGTTAATCCGCGCAGTAAATGGGGCGAGGCGATGCCTAGCGTTAACATGCCGACAAGCCAACCCAGGGCCGCGCCCGCATGCGAAGGTGTCCAACTCACCACCAGCTTCATGCCCAGCGGGTAGATGCCTGCCAGGCATAGGCCGGTGGCAAAGCGTGCCACTGCCGCCAGCGTTATGCTGTCGGCAACGCCAATAAATGCCGCGTTGATAAGCGCACCGAGCACCGCTGACAGCGCAAACAGATGGCTTGCCCGCATGCGGTCGGCAAGGCCGGTAATGGCGATTAGTAGCGTACCGGTGATAAACCCGGCCTGCACCGCGATGGTCAGTAAACCGAGATCACCTTCACTAAGACCCACCGCCTCCTGCAATGCCAAGCCAACGCCATTAACGCTAAACCACAGCGAGGTGCCAAACAGCTGAGCGAGGACGATAACTGCCAGTGGGTAGCGGGTTAGCCTAGAGGAGGTCTGCATTAGTACTCTCGTGCGTTGAGTTATTGTTGTTAAAACTGAGTATCCAAAGAGAACTACTCCTGTTCGCTCGATAAGCGAGCTCGAGCGCTTTCAATAGATTGATGCAGTTTGGCCTGCAAGGCCTCGCGGGATGGTAGGACGGTCAGGTATTCCGCCACGTGAATACCGCTGTTATCTAGCTCCAGCAGTTCAATCTGTTCCTGTTGCTTACCGGCACAGAGAATGATTCCTAGCGGCGGATTTTCATCAGCTTCTTGCTCATGTTTAGCCAGCCAGCGCAGATAAAGCTCCATCTGGCCTTTAAATTCAGCCTTGAAGCGCCCCAGTTTAAGGTCGATCGCTACCAACCGCTTAAGCTTGCGGTTGTAAAACAGCAAATCAATGTAGAAATCCTCGTCATCAATCTGAATGCGCTTTTGGCGCGCCACAAACGTAAATCCTGCGCCCAGCTCCAGAAGAAACTGCTCAATCTCGCGAAGAATAGCGTCTTCCAGATCTCGCTCCAGGTAACGATCATTTAAGCCGAGAAAATCCAGCACATAAGGATCTTTCAACAGTAGCTGTGGTGAGGGTTGGCCAGCGTTGCGCAGGTTTTGTAACTCATGATGAATGGTTTCATCCGGCTTGCGGGAAATAGCGGTTCGCTCAAATAACATTGATTGGATGCGCTGCTGTAACTGACGGGACGACCAGCCTTCAAGCTGAGATAGCTCGATATAAAAATCGCGCTTGAGCGAATCGTCGAGATAAATCAGGCTTTTTATATGGGTCCAGCTTAACTGTCTCCGCAGTGCGGAGACTTTCTTCTCTTCAGGAAATGTCTCGGCGAAGCGGATCATATGGCGTAGATTCTTTGCCGAAAATCCACGGCCGTACTCACTCGTTAATTGTCTCCCCAGTGAAGAGACAATTTGCTCACCATAACCGGCCCGCTCTTGCCTCAGAATTTCCCGATGAATGCGGTTGCCTAATTGCCAATAGAGAAGCGTTAATTCAGCATTGACGGATATTGCTGCCCGCTCTCTTGCTATGTCGATTAATTGGCGAAGCTCAGGCAGGAGTATTGAATCCTGAGTTGAGGGCTGGCTCATACCGTTTGATCCTTTCGATCAACAAGACCTGAATTATGTTCTTCGGGGGTTGATTGGGCGCTTTCGCTGAGCTCTGGCATTACCCAAGCTTATGCGGCACCACTTCGTGGCCCAGTTCTTTATAGCGCTGCCAGCAGGCGCGTTTGGCGACCAGAACGTGTTGATGCTGGTTGATAATTTCGGCAACGCGCGCATAGCGCTCAACGCCATCAGGAATATCGGGATGCAGATTGAGGAGCGCAGTTTCTTCTTTGGGCGTGGGCAGTGTCTGCCAACCCAGCGTTATCGGTACGCTGGCCGCCATCTCGCTGTCTTCAAGCGCGTGGGGCAGGTAGGCGTCTTCGCGAAAATTCCACAGGGCTGCGTCAGCCTGCTCGGCCAAGGCCTTGTCTTCGCAGTGAAGGTGTAGCCGGTAACCCTTACGCCAAATGGTTTCGGCCAGCTTACAGGCGAATGCCAAACGCGCTTCCAGGGTGGTATCCGGGAGGATATAAAAATCGATGCGCGCCATAGCGGCTCCAGCTCTTTCAAAACGCGTTTAAAACAGTGCCGCCGCCAGGGCTGGCGGCGGAGGGAGGCATTACACCAACCGGGTGAGCCAGCCGTGTTTGTCTTCACTGCGCCCGTACTGCACGTCGAGCAGCTTTTTACGAATGCGCATGGCCACTTCGTTGCCACCGTCGCCGTTCAGGCGAATACGCTCATTTTCCGTCACCAGCTCGCCCACCGGAGTGATAACCGCCGCGGTTCCGCAGGCGAACACTTCGCTAATCTCGCCGGACGCCGCGCCTTCGCGCCACTCGTCAATGCTGATGGGGCGCTCTTCGGGGGTTAAACCTTCGTCTTTCGCAAGCGTGAGCACTGAGTTGCGGGTAACGCCTTCCAGAATGGTGTCGGTTAAGCGTGGCGTCACCAAGCGTCCATCCTTGAAAACAAAGAACAGGTTCATGCCGCCCAGCTCTTCAACCCATTTGCTTTCCTCAGCGTCAAGGAAGGCCACTTGGCCACAGCCGTGAGCTTCGGCCTCTTTTTGCGCGGCCAACGAGGCTGCGTAGTTACCGCCGCACTTGGCAAAGCCGGTGCCGCCTGGGGCTGCCCGTTTGTAGTGCGAGGAGAGCCAAATGGAAACCGGGCTGATACCGCCCTTGAAGTAGGACGCCGCCGGAGATGCGATCACGTAGTAGTCCACTTCATGAGCCGGGCGCACGCCCAGGAAAGCTTCCGAGGCGATCATGAACGGGCGAAGGTAAAGGCTGCATTCGTCGGCATCGCTTGACGGCGTGGGCACCCAGGTCGTGTCCTGAGCCAGCAGCGCCTTGATGGAGCCAATGAAGTCTTCATCGGAGAGTTCCGGCAGTGCCAGGCGGCGGGCGCTGCGGCGAAAACGCTCGGCGTTTTTCTCCGGGCGGAAGGTCCAGACCGAGCCATCGGCATGGCGGTAGGCTTTGATGCCTTCAAAAATTTCCTGGCCGTAATGCAGGACCGATGCGGCCGGGTCGAGCGTCAGCGGGCCGTAAGGGCGCACCTGATGGCCGTGCCAGTCGGCATCGACCGTCCAGCGGATATTGACCATGTGGTCGGTGAAGTGCTTGCCAAAACCTGGGTTGGTCAGGATGTTGTCACGAATGCTGTCGGCCGTTGGCTGATTGGACGGCAGGATTTCAAAACGAGTCGTAGAGCTAGTGGGCACGGCGTGTTTTCTCCGCTAGAGCCAGGCCCCGAAGGGCGATATAAGCGTGTCGTTAGCGTAGCGCGTGCCATAAACGATAGAGCACACGCTAATACTTCCAGATTTAACGGTTGTGGCACTCAAAGGCAACCATTGAGCGCACGATCTGTGCGATTAGTTGGCGCTGATTTCTACCTGGCCGTCGGCTTCACGGTCTAGCAGGTACTGGGAAAGCAGGCCAACCGGGCGGCCGGTGGCGCCTTTCTGTTTGCCCGAGTGCCAAGCGGTACCGGCGATATCCAAGTGCGCCCATGGGAAATGGTCGGCAAAGCGCGATAAAAAGCACGCGGCGGTAATCGTACCTGCCGGGCGCCCGCCGATATTGGCCAGGTCCGCAAAGTTGGATTCCAACTGCTCCTGGTACTCATCCCACAAGGGTAAATGCCAGGCGCGGTCCCAGGAAGCTTCACCGGCCTCCAGCAAATCGAGCGCCAGGTCGTCATCGTTGGAGAGCAGGCCCGTCGCGTGGTGGCCCAGGCCAACAATTACCGCGCCTGTTAGCGTGGCGATATCGACAACGCTTGCTGGTTTAAAGCGCTCGGCGTAGGTCAGTGCGTCGCAAAGTACCAAGCGGCCCTCGGCATCAGTATTAAGCACTTCAACCGTTAGACCTTTCAGCGTTTTAATAATATCGCCAGGCTTGGTGGCAAGGCCATCGGGCATGTTTTCTGCGGCGGCGACAATAAAGACCAAATTGAGCCTGGGCTTGAGCGTAAGCATGGTCTTCACGGTGCCGAATACGCTGGCGGCGCCGCACATGTCGAATTTCATTTCGTCCATGCCTTCGCCGGGTTTCAGAGAAATGCCGCCGGTATCAAACGTGATCCCTTTGCCTACCAGGACGTGGGGGGCTTCTTCACGCTCCGTCGCACCGTTGTACTTCATGACAATCAAGCGCGTAGGTTCGTGGCTGCCTCGGCCAACCGACAGTAGTGAGCCAGCGCCGAGGGCATCCAGCGCCTCTTCGTCGAGAATATCCACCTCTAACGCGCCGTTGGATGTCTTGCCCAACTGCTCGGCCTGTTGGGCAAGGTAGCTTGGCGTGCACACATTGCCAGGTAAATTGCCCAACGTACGGGCGTAGTTGATGCCTTGGCCAATTGCTGCGCCAATCTGGGCGCCTTGCTGGGTAAGCGTCGCGTTTTCAGGCTCGCTAAAAAGCGTGAGTGCGTTAAGGCGCGCTAAAGGCGCTGGCTGCGACTTAAACTGGTCAAAGCGGTAAACCGCGCGCTCCGCGGCCTCCAGTACCTTGCGCGCTTTCCAGCTGCTGTCGCGGCTTTCAAGAGGAACATCATTAAATGCGATGCTTGCTTCATCTGCTGGCAGCTTGGTCAGCGCCACCATGGCCGCATCCAGCGCTTTTAAAAAGGCGCCTTCCTGGCACTTTTCGCGCTCTCCGAGGCCTACTAACAAAAGCCGTTCTGCGCAAAGCCCCGGCGCGAAAGGAATCATCTGTACGTTGCCAAGAGTAGGATCGAAATCGCCGCGCTCAAGCAACTGACCGATTAAACGTTCACTGGCGTCGTCCAGGCTGGCGGCCGTGGGCAACAAGTCGCTACCTTTAAACATGGGGATGACGAGACAAGCCGTTTCGGTTTTGGCCGGATTGGCGGTCTGAACGGAAAATTCCATAACGTCTCCAACAAGACAAGCATCGAGGGATTCGGGATAATGCCCCGTACTGGGTGTTGGGTTAGTGTACCCAAGCCATGGGCGCATTGCATGGCATCCTGCACGATTAGCCGGAGAGGGCATTGATTTTATTTCGGTACTTAACTCGCGAAGTGTTACTCACCATGTCGGCTGTGGCAGGTATCTTGCTGCTGGTCATTATGGGCAGTCGTTTTATTCGTTACTTCTCTGACGCGGCGGAGGGAGATATCCCCGTTACCATTCTGGGTAGCTTGATGGTGTTTCACCTACCTGGCTTTATGGAACTGGTGCTGCCGCTCGCGTTCTTTCTGGGCATCCTGCTGGCCTATGGCCAAATGTACATGAACAGCGAAATCACCGTGATGGTGGCCTGTGGCATGAGCCCTCTGCGGCTGTTGCGAGTAACGTTGCTGCCCGCCTCGGTAGTGGCGGTGCTGGTGGGCTTTTGTAGCTTGTGGCTAACCCCCGCTGGGGCGTTGCAAACGGCAGCGACGCTTGAAGAGCAGCGCAGCCGGTTGGATGTATCGGTACTGGCGCCCGGGCGATTCCAGGATTTCGGTGGTGGGCGTACCGCTTATATCAGCGATTTCAGCAGCGATGGCACCGAGATGCAGGAGGTGTTGGTTCATGAACGGCCTAATACAGAAAATCCACATAGCTTTGTTACTCGGGCCGGTTCGGGGTATCAGGAAACGCGCGTTGAAACGGGCAGCCGCTTTTTAATATTGGAAAATGGCGAGCGTTACGGTGTAGTGCCGGGTCAGCAGGATGCTCAACGGCTAACGTTTGAACGCTATACGATGCGCCTGGGGTTAAGTCGCGGCCTTCAGGAGTTTGATTCTATTGAGTACGCTACCACCGCGGCGCTTTGGGATGATCCTAACCCACGCGCCCAGGCGCAGTTTCAGTGGCGTACCGGCTTGCCGTTCATGGTCTTTGTATTAGCGCTCATCGCCCAGCCGCTTTCTCGGGTGAACCCACGCCAGGGCCGGTTTGCCAAGCTACTACCGGCGGTATTTTTGTATGTGGCTTATTTGAGCTTACTGCTTGCAGCGGTCGATGCGATTGGCAGTGGAAAGCTCTCGCCATTGGTTGGCGTTTGGCCCGTGCATCTCTTGTTTTTAGGCCTCGGCTTGCTGCTTTTGTGGCGCTCACAACGTAAGGGGATGCGCTAATGCTGGCTGATCGTCTGGATCGTTACATCGCTCGCAACGTGCTGGGGGCAATTATCGTTGTGCAGTTTGTCCTGCTGGGGCTGGATATCACCATTGCCTACATTGGCGACCTGAGCGACGTACAAGGGGATTTTACCGCGTTTGATGTGTTTCTCTATCTACTGATGCGCGTGCCTTGGCGGTTTTATCAATACGCGCCCGTAGCGGTACTGATAGGCGCGCTCATTGGCTTGGGAAGTATGGCTTCCAGCAACGAGTTGACCGTGATGCGTGCTTCAGGTCGTTCGCTGGCGCGCATCGTTTGGGGCGTGATGAAACCGGTGTTGCTGGTGGTTGTGGCCGTGCTACTGGTTGCTGAGTTTGTAAGCCCGCGCACCGAGCAGTTTGCCGAAGCGTGGCGGCTTGAGCAGCGCCAGGGGGAAAGCGCTCAACCCGCCAGCCGTAGCGGCTGGCAGTTTGAAGGCGACAGCGTTTACCGATTTGGTGCCATACGGGCCGATGAGGTCGTGCTTGATTTAACCCGTTACCGGTTTGATGGGCGCCGCCTGGTGGAAGCCACCCACGCTGACCGGGCGCACTGGGAAGAGGGCGCTTGGCGGCTTGCAAACATCACCACGACACGTATCTATGATGACCGCACTGAATCCGACTATCAGGCCAGTGCTGTTTGGGAAACACAGATTACGCCGGTGCAGTTAGAGCGGCTGCTGCGCTCGGTCGATAGTCAGGCACCCAGCGAGCTATGGGCGTATTCACGCTACCTTCAAGAGCAAGGCTTAACGGCGGATCAACCGCTGTTGTACTTTTGGCAAAAAGTCTTAATGCCCCTCACCATGGGATCGCTGGTATTGATAGCGGCGTCCTTTGTGTTTGGCCCGCTGCGTACTGTAGCGGCAGGGACTCGCGTCTTTTATGGCGTCGTGACCGGGCTGTCATTTAAATATATGCAGGATCTGCTTGCGCCTGCGTCGACGATCTTTGGGTTTTCGCCCGTATGGGCAGTGCTGGTGCCAACACTCGCCTGCGCTGCTGTTGGGGTTTACTTCCTGCGCCGTAATGGCTGACGTCATGGGCGCTGGTTTAGGTCGCCGCCTGGGCGCTCTGCTCTACGACAGCGTGTTGGTGGTGGCGCTTTGGCTGATTGTAACCATTGTCCATCTGGCTTTTTTTCGACTGGTGTTGGGGCAGCCCGTTGAAGCCGTGGGTGCTTCTGCGCTATCGGTTTGGAGCCTGCGCGCGCTGTTACTGGTCTCCGTCACTTTTTTCTTCTGCTTTTTCTGGTCTCGTAGCGGCATGACGCTGGGTATGCAGGCATGGCACCTGCGCGTGCAAGCACCGAACGGGCAAAAAATCACCCTTAAGCAAGGCCTTGTTCGCTGTGTCACGGCTTGGCTTTCGCTGGCGGCGCTGGGCACGGGCTATGGGTGGGTGCTTGTCGATAAGCAACGGCGCAGTTGGCCAGATATCGCCTCTCATACCTGCACGGTAATAGTACCGAAACGCCAGAAAACCTCTGACTAACGAGTGTGCTCATTACGTTAATCAGAGGTTTCCGTTGGCAAAAGTCGTATTAGGTTTTACACAACTAAATAACTAACAAGCTGAATTGAATAATAAAAGCTAGATGCTAAGGGCAATCACTGCTAAAGAGCATCTGTTTTTACTTGCAAAGATGTATGCGAATCATTTACATTCACCTCATGTGATTAATGAGGTGTCGCCATGTACGTTTGTGTGTGCAAGGGAGTAACCGATCATCAGATACGTCAGCAAGTGAGCGACGGAGCGCGCAGCTGGCGAGAAGTACGTGAAGCCACCGGCTGTGCGACCCAGTGCGGCAAGTGCGCTTGTATGGCTAAATCGCTAACGCGTGAAGCGGTACAAAATGCCCGTTTGGAAGCCGATATGAGTCTCGCTTACGCCGTATGACGCGAATCACTCTTGTTAGAGTTATCGTTAGCAAATAACTGATTTGTTTGAATTTTTTGATCTCTTCTTTATACTCTCAGAAAGCTGGGAGTATGCCTTTGCGTGGCCTATACTCCTTTGTTAACGTAACTGTTTGATTGCTTAGATGAACTCTCAGCATTACAACGAAAAGGTGACGTCATGAAAGGTGATCCCCAGGTAATTCAGCATCTCAACAAAGCGTTAGGCAACGAGCTTATCGCTATCAATCAGTACTTCTTGCACGCCAAGATGTACAAGGATTGGGGCCTAAAAGCACTCGCCAAATGGGAATATGACGAGTCCATTGAAGAGATGCAGCACGCCGATAAGCTAATTGAGCGCATCCTGTTCCTGGAAGGTATTCCTAACCTTCAGGACTTGGGCAAGCTGCACATTGGCGAAAACGTTAAAGAGATGCTCGAAAGCGATCTGCGTATTGAGCACGACGGCCGTAACGACTACATCGAAGCCATCACGTATTGTGAAAGCGTTAAAGACTACGTTTCACGTGATTTGCTGCGTGATCTGCTCGCCGATGAAGAAGAGCACATTGACCATATCGAAACCGAGTTGAAGTTGATTGAGCAGGTCGGTATTCAGAACTACATGCTGCGCCAAATGCAGCTGGCGGGCGACCACGAGTAAGCGCTAGCCCAGCACTTATTGACGACCGCTCACAAAAATGCCCCCGACAGTGTCGGGGGCATTTTTTTGCCTGTCATGAGTGCTATTGCCTAACGGGCGGGCTTGCTTGCCCCCACAAAACTTGAAAGCGATACCGCCAGTACCGAGAGCAGCACCAGCGCCAGCGCAGGAATCAGCACCGCCCAGGGCGCACGCTCAATGTACGGCATACCTTCTGCCAGCACTAACCCCCACTCTGGCGAAGGTGGCCGTGGCCCCAGACCCAAAAAGCCCAGTGCCGCAAGCGCCAGCGCAACCCCAGGCAAGCGCAGCATGGCGTGGCGAAATACCGGGCCAATCACCGCAGGAAGAATATAGCGGCCCATCAAGCGCAGTTGCCCCACTCCTAGAAGGGGCGTTATGCGCACGTGAGGCTGGGCTTTTGCCTCGGCGACCAGCGCTGCTGTATGCGCCGCCAAGGGTGCCCAGGCCACCGCGGTAACCGCAATAACGGCGCCGCTGGTGCTGGGTCCCATCAAACCGGCCACGATAAGACCCGCAATGGTGGGCGGCGTTGCCTTGGTAATCTCTATGGGGCCGGTGGCAAGCTTGGGTGCTAGGCCAATCAAGAGCCCCAGAATCAGCGTGAAAAATACTACCGCAACCGCCATGCCAATCGTGGAGAGCGCGCCATGGGCCACGCGGGCCAGAATATCGCGCCCAGTGCCGTCCGCGCCTAGCGGCAAGCCAAGGCTGGGTGTTTCCAGGCGCATAAAGGCCGAACTAAACGGATCTCGAGTAATGCCTGCAATCACTAGCACACACAGCAGAAGAACCGCGACGCTCGGGACGATCCACGCTCGCCGCGATACGCTTTGCTCGGTGTGGGTCACGGGCAGAGCGCCCAGCCGAAATGTCCGGCCGAGCAGCAGCGCGCGGCCAATATTGGCAAGGCTGCCCAGCACAATCGCAATCACCAGCAGAATAAGAATGCCGGTTTGCAGTGCAGGCATGTCCTGGGCTGATGCCGCTCCCAGCGTTGCCCGGCCAAGGCCCGGAATCGAAAACACCTGCTCGACGGCTATCGCACCGCCGGTTAGGCCGACCATGACCATACCCACTTGGGGCATAAGGCTTGGCAGCGTACGGCGCAGAACGGAGAGCGTAATACGGCGATGAGAGAAGCCCGCCACACTCCAGGTGGCCACCCAACGCTCGGTAAAGGTGGCCGAGAGGCCATCGCTGAACAAGCGGCCCAGCAGCCCGCCTGCGGGAAGCCCCAGCGCCAATGCGGGAAGCACCGCGTAGCTCAAACCGCGCCAACCATAGGGCGGCAACCAGTTAAGCCAGGCGGCAAACACCACCAGCAGCAGCGAGGCGAGGAGAAACTCCGGCAGGGCCGTTAATGCCGCGCCCACGGTGCCAGGCGAGCGGCTAATCTGGCCACGCAAACCCTGCCGCACCACTGGCAGGCAAATAAGCGTTGCGGTGACCACCGCCACCAGCATGGCAAAGCTCATTAGCAGCAAGGATACCTGTGCGCTTTTTAGCAGGCCGGGCAGCACCGGCGCGCCTGAAATCCATGAGTTACCTGCATCACCCTGCAAAAGCCCCAGCAGCCAGTGCTTCAGCATCTCCAGCGGCCCGGATTCCAGACCCAGCTGAGCACGAATGGCCGCCAGTGCTTCTGGTGTTGCCTCCTGTTCGGCAGAACGCGCCCGCAAGATGCTGAGCGCCGGGTCGCGGCCTGAAAGCCAAGGCAGTAGCCCCATCAGAACCACAACGCCTGCCAGCGTCACTAGGCGTGACAACAGGGGAATAAACGGCTCGATGCGTAAGCGGCGCCACAGGGGCTGTGATGTTGCGTTAATCATGCGTGGCGCGCCTTCAGGACTCACTATCAGTATCGATAGCGGTTTTTTCGGTGATCAGCATGCGCTCACGTGGGTCGCGTTCGGCGTTGCTAACCCGTGCCGATTCCCCCTGAATGACCCGCTCGTGGAGCATCGGGATCGCCGCATCGGTGCGCAGAATAGCGGCTTCAGCGTCGATAATCGCTTGGCGGCGTGCTTCACCGGTGGGCTGCTGTGAAGCGTTGGCAAGCGCCTCATCAACGGCCGGGTCGCAAAGCTGGGCGATATTGAAAGAGCCTTCGCAGGCGAAGTCGCTGTACATGTAGGCCACCGGGTCGCCCGAATCCAGCACGGTGGCACGCGACAGGATAAAGGCGTCAAACTCACCGGCTAACGCGTCGGACTCAATATGCGCGTACTCGCGTACTTCCTGCGTCACCTTGAAGCCAGCCTGGGTCAACTGCTGCTCAAGCAGGACGGCGACTTCCGGCAGCTCAGCGCGATCAGTAAAGGTCGCCAGAGTGATTTCGACGCCCTCTGGTGCGGTAGGCGTGGCACGGTCACCTATTGAGGTGCGGTGTTCGCTTGCCCAGGCCAGTGCCGGACCCAGTAGACCTTCGGCAATATCGGCACGACCTTCGTAAACGGTCTTCACAATGGCGGCACGATCAATCGCTTCACGCGCGGCCGCTCGCAAGCCGGGGTCCGCCATGGGGCCTGATTGGGTATTCAGATACAGCGTGTTGGTGCGCGGCATGGGCACTTCGTGCACCAGCGCCTGGTCCAGCAGCGCCACTTGCGATACCGGAATGGCTTCTACCACATCGGCGGTGCCGGTTCTCAGGGCAGCGGCGCGCGCCGTACCGTCGGAGACATAATCCGCATCAATACCAGCAATGGCGGCGGGCTCGCCCCAGTAATCATCAAACCGGTCGAGCGTGGCGCTGGTGGTGCCATTGATCTCTTTCAAAACAAAAGGGCCGGTGCCTACTTCGATGGGATTCACTCGGCCATCGTCGCCATAGGCGCTAGCGGCTAGAATCGCCAGCTGCGGGCTGGAAAGCCGGTTGGCAATTAGTGGGTCGGCTTTCTCGGTACGCACCAGCACGGCATTGTCGCCATCGGCTTCAATGGTCATGTTAACGCCGTCCAGAATACGCGGCTTGGGGGCCGCTTGAGTGGCGGCTGTCAGGGAATTCACGACGTCGTTGGCGGTCAGCTCGGTGCCGTCGTGGAAAACCACACCGTCACGAATCACAAAGCGCCACGTTTGATCGTCCACTTGCTCCCACTCGGTCGCCAGGAACGGCTGCGGGTCACTGTTGGTATCCAGACGAACCAGAGTTTCAGCGTTACTCCAGCGCGATAGTTTAAACGCGTCGTCGGATAACGGACTCAACCCTGAACGCGGCGGCTGAAGCATCGCGACGCTAATTCGCTCGTCGGCGTCTGGTGAGGCAGAGGTTTCATCACGCTGGTTATCAAAGCAGCCAGCGAGTAGAAAAGGCGCGGCCAGGACAGCGGGTAACGATAGGCGAAGTGTGTGGCGTAGCATTGGGGAGTCTCCATGTCAGGAACAGAAGTAGACGTTAAAAACAGCCGCCAAACGTTCGTAAGCAAACGCTTAGACGCCATGTTGGCGAAACGGGTTTTAGTCGCGGATAGGTTGTTTATAAGCCCGCTATAAAAGCGCCCCCACGTCCGCCGGATGACAGTGCGGGTAAGCGCAGGTAGGCAGTTGAGAGACGGCCTTGATCAAATCAAGCGTGATGGGGTGGCGAGGTGTGCGCCAAAGCTCAGAGGTAGGACGGTCTTCAACAACCCTGCCGTTATCCATTACCAGGGTGCGCTTGCAAAGGCTGGCGACCACGGATAAATCGTGGGACACCATCAGCAGGCCTGTACCGTTCTCATCGCAAAGCCGCTTCAGAACGTTAATCACCTGGGCGCGCACTGGCAGGTCAAGCCCGCTAAGCGGCTCGTCGGCCAGTAAAAAACGCGGGCGGGGAGCGATGGCTCGGGCAATGGCTACCCGCTGCGCCTGGCCGCCGGAAAGCTCATGGGGTTTGCGGTCCAGAAATGCAGTGCCCAACCCCACGTGCTCAAGCGCTTCCTGGGCGCGCTCAATCGGGTCGCACTTCACCTGAAGGCGAATCAGCGGCTCAGCAACCAGTGCGCGCACGCTCATTCGCGGGTCAAGCGAAGAAGCCGGGTCCTGGGGAATATACTGAACCGCTTGGCGGTACCAGCGCAGGCGGGCCGTGGACGCGGGGCGCACTACTTTATGTTGGCAGGTAATTGACCCACTATCAGGCGCTTCAATCGCCAGCAGCGAGCGCAACAAGGTAGTTTTTCCCGAGCCGGACAAGCCCACCAGTCCCACGCGTTCTCCGGGGTAAAGTGTAAGGTCAACATTGTTGATGATGTGCTTACGCTCACCTGCTCGCCAAAACACCTCACGCGGCAGCGTGACGCTTTTATTAAGCCCGCGTGCCGATATAAATGCTTCTCTACCCACGAGTGCTTCCTGACGACTAAACGGTAGGGGGCTTTGCATCTAGGCGCTCTTTAAGTAATCAACGGATAGAGGTTCGGTCACGCTCGTGAACTGGGCTGGCTGTACGCTATGCGCAGCGGCCACCAACTCTTGAGTAAAGCGGTGTTGCGGGGCGGTAATCAGGGTATCCAGCTCACCGCTTTCAATCATGACGCCGCGCTCAATAATCACAGCGCGTTGGCACAGCTGAGCAGCGGCGTGAAGATCGTGAGTGATAAACAGCAGAGACGTGGCCGTTTTACCGGTATGTTCGCGCAGGGCGCGGAGTACCTGCGTTTGGGTGACGACATCCAGTGCGGTCGTAGGCTCATCAGCAACGAGCAACGAGGTTTTACAGGCCATGGCAAGCGCGATACACACGCGCTGGCGCTGGCCGCCGGAAAGCTCGGCGGGCGTGCGTTTTATCAACCGCTGTGGGTCAGGAAGCCCCATGGCTTCCAGTAACGCAATAACGGCCTGCATGGCCGCTTTACGCGATAAGCCGTGGTGGCGCGTGAAGGGCTCGCGCAGCTGGGAGCCGATAGTCACCAGCGGGTTGAGCGCCGAAAGCGAATCCTGAAACACCATGGATACGCGGGTTTCATTGCGCCGTTGTGCAGCAGGGGTGTGAATAACGTCCTGGCCAAGAAGGCGAATGCTTCCCTGTACCTGAGCATTAGGCGGTAAAAGCCCTAACACCGCTTTCGCGGTAAATGATTTCCCCGACCCTGATGCGCCCAATAGGCATACGCGCTCATCGGCCATCACGTCAAAGGAGAGGCCATCAACCACCGGCTGTTGGTCAATTTGAATGCGCAGATTACGCACGGATAAAACGGGGTCGCTGCACATTGCCAACATCTCAAATCAGGCCATTAAATCGCTATTAATGGTTATGATATAACGTTTTCTATGAGGTCGACAATATGCCGTAATAAAATCCGGGGGCAGAGGAAGAGAGTAATAGAAAGAGCAGGCGTGGGAGTGATGAAAAATGTAGCAGAGATGACAAAAGGATAGGCATAAAAAAGCGCTGACGGTGCAGCGCTTAATGCATACCGGGCAGCAGGCTGCCCGGGGGATGGATTTATTTGGAGGAGGTCGCGAGAACGTCTTCGCTAAAGTTCGTGGCAGGCTCATCGACCGTAAAGGTCGCGCGGCTTAAACGACGTACACGCTTCATAAACAGGGCGATGCACACCAGCGTACCCATTGCCGCCACCACATAGCTCACCTGCAGCGACAGGCCAAAACCAATGGGCGCATAGGCGATATAGGTAAAGGTGGCCATGGTCATGAAGACCGCCGGAATCGACGTAATCAGGTACGGTTTGCGCGATAGCACCAGATACATCGTGGCGACCCATAGTGCAATCACGGCGGTGGTCTGGTTTGCCCAAGAGAAGTAGCGCCACAGTAGCGTGAAGTCCATGTGGGTGAGTGCGTACGACACGACAAACAGAGGTACGGCAATCAGCAGACGCTTAACGATCGGGCGTTGATCAATTTTCAGGTAGTCGGCAATGATCATGCGTGCGCTACGAAACGCGGTGTCGCCAGAGGTGATCGGAAGAACGATAACGCCCAGTATCGCTAGCGTGCCGCCTACGGCGCCAAGCATAGTAGTGGACACTTCGCTTACCACGGCCGCAGGGCCGCCCGCCGCCAAAACGTCAGAAAGGCTTTGGTCACCGTGGAACAGGCTCATGGCTGCTGCTGCCCAGATCATGGCGATAATGCCTTCGGTGATCATCATGCCGTAAAAGATTTTGCGCCCGCTGGTTTCGTTTTCCGTTGTGCGCGAAATAATGGGCGTTTGCGTGGCATGAAAGCCCGAAAGCGCGCCGCAAGAAATCGTTAAAAACAGTAACGGGAAGATAGGTGCGCCTTCCGGATGCATATTCTGGAACGAAAGCTCAGGAATCGGTGCGCCCGTCACGATCATGCCAATGCCGATACCCGCCGCGCTGAACAGTAACAGCGCACCAAAGTAGGGGTAGATGCGGCCGATCACCTTATCAATCGGTAGCAGTGTCGCAATCAGGTAGTAGACAAAAATCGCCATAATAATCAGGGTAAGTGATATCGGCGTCATATTGTCCAGCAGCGCGGCGGGGGAGGTGACAAATACGGTACCCACCAGCAGCAGTAGTAAAATCGCAAAGCCATTAACCACGTGCTTCATGACTTTACCCAGGAACTTGCCCGCCAGTTGAGGCAGGTGAGCGCCGTGGTTGCGAATCGAGATCATGCCCGTTAGATAATCATGCACCGCACCGGCAAAAATACACCCAACCACGATCCAAACGAAGGCGACCGGACCGTAAAGTGCGCCAAGAATAGGGCCAAAAATGGGCCCGACACCGGCAATATTAAGAAGTTGGATAAGCGAGTTACGCGTTGTGTTCATCGGTACGTAGTCGATGTTGTCACGCATACTATAGGCAGGCGTTTGACGCTTGCGATCAGTGACAAAGACCCGTTCAACGAATTTACCGTAGGTAAAATAACCCACGATTAACAGCAGTATCGAGACGATAAAGGTAATCATGTTGGGCACTCAGTGGTCAGGGGATAGTGAAAGACGACAGATGAAAAATCAGCTAGGGCGCTGATTAGTTGGCAGAATGTACAGTGTCGTTAAGCAAACCGCTTTAAGACTTTAGTGGCCCACTGAGCGTAATGACACACATCAATATGAAAACGGGCAGCCTTAGGCTGCCCGGTCATCTTCTTGCGTAACGTAAGCGCGTTATGAAGGTGTCACACCGCAGAGCATGCGCGCACCACCGCCACCCAAGTGTGGCTCGTCTTCATACGTGTCGCCGCCCTCATGAATAATCAGGGCGCGGTCTGTTATGTCGTCCATGCTCAGCCGAGGTGCCAGCACGGGCAGGTTCGCTTCCCCATCGTCGTTGACGGTCAGTACCGGCAGGTCACCCAAGTGGCCTTCGCCATAAGGACCCTGGTGGGTATCGGTATTGTCCGGGTCATAGTGACCGCCGGCGGCCTGGGCAGCGGTCATTTCGCCGTCATCGTTTTCGGCCGGTTCGCAGCTGGGGTTCTGGTGCAGGTGGAAACCATAAATACCTGGCTCTAGGCCGGTGATGGAGGGCGTCAATAACACGCCTCCGAGTTCGGAGCTTTCAATCGTCACGGTACCGAGCGCATCGTTTACACCTTCGGACGTTACCTCGTGCATATTCACTTCAAGCGATTCGCTCTCATTGGTTTGAGCACTAGCGGTAGTGGCCAGTAGCAGGGCTGCGGCGATACCGGTGAGCGGAGCTGAATAACGCATGGTTCGTTCTCCTTTCCTGTTCCGTGGAAGCCCCCGAAGGGGTGCCTTTACAAGGTAGTTGCCGAGTTCCCATGTTGCCAACGCTGGCTGGCTAGCTTTAACCTAACGTTACGGATGACATCAGCCTGCCCAGCCGCGACAATAGCGCCTCGTTTTTACCCAGGAAGTGCTATGTTGCCGCTTAGAATCCTCTATCAGGATGAGCACCTTGTCGCCGTGCATAAGCCCGCCGGGCTTTTAGTACACCGCTCGGCGCTGGCACGGGGTGAAACGCAGTTTTTGTTGCAGCAACTGCGTGATCAGATAGGCAAACGCGTTTATCCCGTGCACCGGCTGGACCGGCCGACGTCGGGCGTTATTGTGTTTGCCCTCTCCTCGACTGTCGCTGGGCTTTTAAGCGAAGCGTTTAGTGAACGCCAGGTCGAAAAGCGCTACCTGGCGGTGGTGCGTGGCAAAGCACCTGATGAGGCGCGTCTGGACTATCCGCTACGTGAAGAGGATGGCTCGCGGCCTAAAGCAGAGATGCCTGCGATGCCCGCCATGACCGATATACGCCGCCTGGACAGTGTCGAGCTTCCCGTTCAGGTCGACCGCTACCCAGTAGCCCGTTATTCGCTTATGGAGGCGCGCCCGCTTACCGGGCGCCGCCATCAAATTCGCCGCCATTTATCCCGGCGCGGTTACCCCATCATTGGTGATGCCAAGCACGGTAAAAGCGTCCACAATCGCTTTTTTGCCGACCAACTGAATGCGCCACGCTTGTTGCTGGCGGCCACGCATTTAGCCTTTGATCACCCCGTGCTGGCTAAACGGGTTGCGCTAACCTGTGCCCTGGATGACACCATGACCGCCTTATTTCATCATTTAGGCTGGGCAGGCCACCTGCCGTTGGACAGCGTGCGAACTCCGCCGCTGACAGCGCCCTCTGCCCTTCAAACGCTTTAAAAAGAGCTTGCCATGTCTACTACGCCTTCACTTCCACCGGTTACCCCGGCAAGTGCTGAGCCAGCCTCTGCTGGCACGGCTTCTAACGATTATGCTTCTAACGAGCATGTTTCTAACGACCATGCTTCTAACGACCATGCTTCTAACGACTATGAGTTCCGTTTTGGCGGTATTCGGCGCCTTTACGGGCAGCGTGCGGCCACCGCGTTTCGCCAGGCGCATGTGGTGGTGGTGGGCGTAGGTGGCGTAGGTAGCTGGACAGTGGAGGCGCTGGCGCGCTCAGGTATCGGTAAGCTTACCTTGATTGACCTGGACGATGTGTGTGTCTCCAACGTCAACCGTCAACTGCACGCGTTGGATGGCACTATCGGTAAACCTAAAGTGGATGTGCTGGCTGAGCGTTGCCGCCTGATTGCGCCTGACATCGACATCGTCGCTGACACGGCATTTGTCACGCCCACGAACCTGGCCGAGCGCATTCCCGAGGACGCCGACCACGTGGTGGACGCTATCGACAGTGTTATCGCCAAGGCCGCGCTGATTGCCTGGTGCAAGCGGCGTAAAATCCCGATTACCGTGACCGGTGCCGCCGGTGGTCAGACCGACCCCACACGTATTCAAGTGGCCGACTTAACCCGTACCGAGCACGACCCGCTGTTATCCAAAGTGCGCTCGCGCCTGCGCCGGGATTACAACTTCTCGCGCAACCCCAAGCGGCGCTTCTCAGTCGAGTGTGTTTACTCCGACGAGCAACTGGTGTATCCCGGTAGCGACGGTGAAGTGTGCCTGCAAAAGCCCGGCAGCGGTGACGCCACCCGGCTGGACTGCGCCTCGGGCTTTGGCGCCGCCACATTCGTCACCGGCACGTTCGGCTTTGTCGCAGCCTCCAAAGTGCTCGAACGCCTGGCTAAAAAAGCCAACCAGCCAGCCACTCAGAAGGAAAGCCAATGACCGCCCCCGTTCCCGGTATTTACCGCCACTATAAAGGCGCACTTTATGAAGTGGTTGGCACCGCCCACCACAGCGAAACCGAAGAGCCACTGGTGATCTACCGCGCCCTTTATGGGGAGTACGGTTTGTGGGTGCGCCCGCTTGAAATGTTTATGGAGACGGTTACTAAAGAGGGCCAGACCCAACCACGCTTTGCGCTTGAGAAGGCGTTTTAGTAAAAGTTAACTTTGGTTATGTAAGAGATATCTTACAAGCTTGTAAGACATTACCGCCACGTATTGGTCAGGCCTTGCTCTGTTGACCCTGGTCGCTATCCTCATCGCTCCTATTGACGAGATAACAATCCAGGGAGCGGCCGGATGGCAAATGGAAATGGTCTTTACTTCACTCTGACGCTTCCGGGCGAGAGCAGCGTGGCGGTGGTCGACTTCACCTATCGCGAGGCGCTCTCACAGCCTTTTGAACTGGTGCTCAACCTGGCCAGCCGTGATGGCAGCCTGGACGCCACCGAGATGCTGGATCGCAACGCTACGTTGACCATCTGGCAGTCGGGTGAAGCGCTACGCCAAGTGCACGGCATCATTAGTGAGTTTGCTCGCGGCGACCGTGGCCACCGCCGTACCTTTTACTCCCTGGTACTTCGCCCCGCCCTGTGGCGGCTTTCTTTGCGCCACAACTCGCGCATTTTTCAGAAACTTGACCCGGTCGCTATCATTACCACGCTGTGTAATGAGCGGGGCATCAGCGATGTCACCTTTACGCTAAACCGTGACCTCATCGAGCGTGAGTACTGTGTGCAGTACCGCGAAACCGACCTTGCCTTTATCGAACGCCTGGCTGCTGAAGAGGGGCTGTTCTACTTCCATACATTTGAAGCGGGTGCCCATCGTCTGGTATTCACGGATGATCCTAATTCACTAACTAATCTTGGCGAGCGCACCTACCATAACCGGGCTGGCGGCACCGCCCCCACGCGCCATGTGCGTAAACTGCGCCATACCGCTCGCGTGGCCAGCTCATCTGCCACACTGAAGGATTACACGTTCAAGAACCCCGGTTACGCGCAGTTGCACGAGCATCAAGGGCCGAATGTTGAACAGCACGGCCAACGGATGGATTACGAGCATTACGACTATCCCGGCCGCTATAAGCAGGATGCCTCTGGTAAGCCCTTCACCCGGATCCGCCTGGAGCACCTGCGGCGGGAGGCCGTGACCGCCGAGGCACAAAGCGATTTGCCCGAACTCGCCCCCGGCGTTCGTTTTACGCTGAGCGACCATGATGTGGAAAGCCTCAACCGTGATTGGCAGCTGATCGAGGTCATTCACCACGGTGAGCAGCCCCAGGCACTTGAAGAAGACAGCTTTACGGTAGGCGATTCCGCCGATATGACGCGCTACCACAACACCTTGGTACTGGGGCCAGGCGATGTCGCCTGGCGCGCCACGCCCAACCCCAAACCGCGTGTGGATGGCCCCCAGGTAGCCATGGTGGTCGGCCCGCCTGGGGAGGAGATTCACTGCGATGAGCATGGCCGCGTCAAAGTACAGTTCCCTTGGGACCGCTACGCCGAGCCTAACGAGAAAGCCAGCTGCTGGGTGCGCGTGTCACAAGGCTGGGCGGGCGGCGGCTACGGCAGTATCGCTATTCCCAGGATAGGGCATGAGGTAATTGTTTCGTGTCTTGAAGGTGATCCCGATCAGCCGTTGATTACCGGGCGCACCTACCACGCCGCCAATACCGCGCCGTATCCGCTGCCTGAACACAAGACCCGCACCGCGATCAAGACCCAGACCCACCAGGGCGAAGGCTTCAACGAGCTGTGCTTTGAAGACAAGGCGGGCGAAGAATTCATCTATATGCATGCCCAGAAGAACATGGAGCTGCATGTCCTGAACTCCCGCCAGAAGCGCGTCGAGTTCGATGATACCGCGACCATCGGCAACAACTCACACCTGGCGGTGGCCAAGGACCGCGTCGAGACCATCGATGGCAACCGCGATGTCACCGTACATACCAACCACACCGAGCAGATAGACGGCGACCGCGGCCTCACCGTGGGCGGCAGCTATCAGACCCATGCCAACGGCGATATCACCTTTAAAGCCGACGGCGAGCTGATTCTGGATGCCAGCAAGATCACGCTCGTGGCCGGTGGCGCGGCGCTGGTGGTATCAGGGGGCAGTGTCGATGTGACGCCGGTATTGAACGTGGGCTCGGCTTCGCCCAGTGCCGCAGCGCTACCGCCCATTCCTGCCGTGCTGGAAGCCGCCGCAGGGGAAGGCAGCCCGTTTGTTTCCCATTGCCCGCTGGAAGAGGCATGACGCATGGCAACATCTGACTACTGGGTAGCGCGCTGCCATGTCATGGCCCACACCCCCAGCGCCCGGCGCTGGGAAGAAGACACCGATGAAGCCATCACGGTCGCCGCAGTCCTGGCCAGCAGTGAAGACGAGGTAAGAGCGCGCCTACAACAGCAGTGCCATCAAGACGGCCTGGGACTGGTGCGCCTGGAGGCCATTGAAACACTGCTTGAGCGTTGCCGCCGGGAAGGCCTGGTGCAAACACTGGTTGAATTGGCGCACACGACGTCAACGAAATACCCGGTCGCCTACGGCGACATGGTGCCTCTGTTGCCAGAAAAGCCGCCCGAACCGCAAAACGATCAGCCGGCGATTCCTCCGGTCATCTACCAGGAAACGACCTGGCAAGCGCTGTTTGCACGGAACCAACCGCCGCTCTGGGCAGTCATTGACGGCGTCAACTGCCGGGAAGCCATGGCGCGTTTGGGCCAGACCGACGCCCAGCACGCCTGCCTTTACGCCACCACCGACACCGCCACCCAGGCCAGTGCCCCGTGGCTTGTACGCCTGGAAGCCGACAGCGACATTCGGACCTGGCTTGAAAACCTGCCCCAGGATCAGCACTGGGGCGTGCTGTTTCACTCCCGTGCCACGCTCAAGCAACTGCGCACGCACCTGCGCAAGTTCACCATGCTCTGGACCCCGGCCAACGACCAGGCCCCGGTGTACTTCCGCTTCTACGACCCCCGTGTGGCCCTGGATATGAGCCAGGCGCTCGAGCCCTGGAAGCTGGCGGCCTTTATGGCGCCGCTGGAAGCCGTCTTTATTCCCGCTTCCCCGCTGATGGTGTTTCCGGCTGAGTTAACGTTAATCCCCTCCATCGCGCTGGAGGCGCCCGTTCAGCAGGTACAGGGTCGACTGCTGACGATCTCGCTCAGCGATGACGCCCGTGACGCGCGAGGGCAGGGGCGGCAGTTTGCCATCGGCCAGAAAGAGTTTGTGTGGTTTGGTGGCCTGATGCAGCAACGGGCGCAGGCGGCCCTGGCGCTTTCGATGACCCCACAGTATCCCCAGAAAACGGCCCAGCAGTTGCTGTCTGCCGTTCACACCGCGATGCAGTTGGGACAGCGTTACGGCCTCGCCTCAAAAAAACAGACCCGCACCCTGGCGAAGTGCGTG
The DNA here is from genome assembly GCF_052378905.1 of Halomonas sp. AOP22-C1-8. Taxonomy (NCBI): domain Bacteria; kingdom Pseudomonadati; phylum Pseudomonadota; class Gammaproteobacteria; order Oceanospirillales; family Halomonadaceae; genus Halomonas; species Halomonas sp. AOP22-C1-8. The sequence continues at coordinate 122,341 of NZ_JBQSYD010000007.1, forward strand.
ATCGCGTTTGGCGACACCTTTCCCACCCATCAAACCGAAGCACAGCAAATACTTGAAAACCCCACCATGGCCGCCTGGCGCAAGCGTGACCGCCTGGAAGCCTGGTTTCCCCGAGGGCGTATTCAGCAGGCTCTGCTGGCGAAATATGCCGACAAGGAAAGTGATATGCAACACGACAATTTTCGGCCCATCGTTAGCGGGGAGTGGTCATGAGTTATCAGCCGACCTATGAGGACGCTCTCTACCTACTGAATGAAGAGTGGGAAGCGTTTGGTAACGCCGCTGAAGGCACGCTGCGCTCACTTTATTGGTCACAGCAAAACGGTGAGCCAATAGATGAAGGGGCGGTCGCGAATCGCGTTTATCAAGCTTATCTCGACAGTGGTGCCGAACCGCTGACCGAAAGCCCAATTTCATATTTTAGCAATGACTCTACGGAAGAGAGTGGCCCGGATACGGCATTTGCTGAACCTTGTGTTCAATGCCAACAGGATGCTGGATGCTGCCTTAAGGCCGGGAGCGTCAGTGACAAGGAGGATAGTTCACGCAAGGTTGAATGGCCCGCAGTTGACGGAGCAATGACACTGCTCGTCGTCGCAAGGCCTCAAGGAAATGCTGTTACAGGCCAGTTAATGGCTAATGTAGAAGTCCTATGGGAAGGTGAAACGAGTTGCCAAAACGGCCGCACGGACGATGTTCCCTGTATAGGGGCTTATGTAAACACTGGTGGTGCTGGCGGACTTGGAGATGGGATACAAAAGCTTACCGACCAAAAGGTAGATGTTCCTATTATTTACAACCAGCCGACTCAGTTGGCGGGAAGTCTTAACGATTTTATTCCCTTCGATATCACTCTGGGCTTCGTGGCCTTTGATGCGGTAATTGGCAACCGTATTTTGAGCGATCAAGGCGGAGAGGCCAACTTTCTACCGATGCAATGTTTGCCTGGCAAGGATATCAGCCACTCCCTGAAGGTCGTTGCTTATCCTTATATGAAGTTAGAAGGCAACGTTACTCTGGCCGTAGAAACCATCCTCATGACGAGTGAGGTGTCAGCGAAAGTATCCGCAACAGGGACGCTTTCGGGGCAGTACGGTCGGCATACACTGGAGTGGTCAAGAAGCGCCGAGGCCGCCGGTGGCGAGACCAAAAGCATCCCACGCCAAAACGATGCGCCTGGCCTCATCGGTATTATGGTCGACACCATACAGAAGATTAACCGCTACTTTTCCCTGGGGGCGCCCAGCGAAACGGTCGAGTACGATCGCTCCTCTATTGGCTCTGGCGTCATCATCAGTAAATCGTTGTCGTTTAAGCCTTCCGGGTTTGAGTTAGTACCGGTGCCAAACAGCCCGGATCTACAGCTCAATATCGGTAGTATGGAATCGGTTCTCAGCCTGGGAGTGACCGGCAGAATCGACTTGATTGAAGTGATTGCCTCAATTGCCCTAACCCCCGCAGGTGCCAATCGAATTCAGGATGCACGTGCTCGCATAAAAGCCGGCGAGAAAGTAAACGCGACTATCGAAGGTTATCTTCAGTTGAGTGCCACAGGATCGTTGCAGCATACCTTGGGCAAGGACGGTATGGTTTCCTACCGCATTCCAGCCTCTGGTGAAGGTATGGGGTTTAACGCCCATGATATAACCAGCGATTTCAAAGGCACATTGCAAATTCTCGGCTTGGCCGAAATAAAGCTCCATGTCGAAGGCAGTGTGTTTATGGTGAGAGCACAAGCGGGCGTGCGCGGTTCTATCCATACCTCCTGGATGTGGGAGGTACAGAATAACGACGAAGGCCAGCGGATGAAGCGCTATACCTTTGAAGGCGTTAGGGTCAGCGGCGAGGCTTATGCGGAGATTACTTCGAGGAGAAGACGGGGTGGTGCTGATGAGGTGGGGTATAAGGCAGAAGGGAGCCTTGAGTTAGTAGCGGGGGAAGAAAGAGAAAGTCTCTCAGAACAAGTGGACTCTTCGATTGATGCATCCAATACGAATGCAGCCAGGATGTCTAATTCAGTGCGTAATAGACCATTGAATACAGAAAGAATAGCCGAGATTGAAGGAGATGAAGGTGATGGAAAGACAATTTGGCCCAAGGAAGAGGGTACGTGGGTACCTTTCTAAAGCCTTACTAAGCTGGGGGCTTTTTTTATGCTTATTGATGTTTCAGGAGCTAGCCATGGCACAGCCAATTGATCGCCAGTACTGGGTAAATATTCATACCCAGGGGGCAGCGTGGGCGTTAAGAATTAATGACATAAATGTACAGTCTCATAGTACGACGGAACAGTACTCCATCTCATACCCCATTAGCGTTAATTTACAAGAAGGCGCCAATACGGTTTCCTTTATTTATGCGCCGATACTGGGAGATGAGACCACAGGGGAGTCAAAACGTGACCCTGAAACAGGTGAGTTAATGCAGGGGCCTAAATCGACGTTTTGGGTCAACGTCACCATTGAGGCTATTAACATCCGTACTCAAGAGAAGGAGGGGATTCATACGTTGCAGCTACGCTACGATATGGAGACGGGTGAGTTGATAGATTTCCCCAAAAACCCTGCCAACGTTATCGGCGAGACGACACATCAGAGCGAACACTTGCGTACTCGAGGGGAGTTTCAGGTGAACTCACCGGATCGCCTAGTAGTTAGTAATGGGGAAAGCCTCGAGGCTGAGCGGATTGATATGAACTTTCGTTTGCTGGATACCATTCCTGATTTTCACTGGGTGAATGATGCGACGCCGTTGCAAGACACCCCACGGCTACGCCATGAGTTACGTCAAGCCTATCAGCGCTTGCACGGCCTATTTGAAGAAGGTAATTCAGACGCTATTGTGCGTGAATTTGAACCTGTCTGGGAGCGCGCTGGGTTATTGATGGCAGGAGGAAAGAGCGCAAGAGATTATATTGAATCGATGCCTATCGGCTCACAGTTAGTAGGTATCCACCAAGAGCCTGACGGCCCCCGTCTCCAGCCTTTGGATTTTGCTGATACCCCGGCTGAGGATAGTTTAGAGTTTATGGGCGAGGGTCGCTTAGTGCGCATTGTGCCTAGCCCTATTTATTGGGCCTATCCCAACCAACCAGATAAAGAAGAGGATGTAATGCCAATGGTGTTTTATCGCACCTCTTCGGGAGAGTGGCGCGTAGCGGATGTTGACTCGTGAAACCCGTTGCACGCAAAGGCGACCTCCACCGTTGCCCCATCCCCGGCCACGGCACCACTGAAATCGTTTCCGGTTCGCCCTCTCAAGTAGAGGGCCAGCCCGTGGCGCGGGTGGGCGATAAAACTGGCTGCGGCGCGACCATCATTCAGGGCTCAAGCCACTCCCATCACGATGGCCGCCCCACGGCGTATCTTGGCTGCAAGACGGATCATGGCGGCGAGATTATCACCGCCTCGAGTAGTGCCAAGATAGCGCCTTAACTAATGAATACCAGCGTTGAAGATAATCAGGAGAGCCAGCCGTATGATCAGACCACTCATCCACTGTTGGCCTTTGCTGGCGATGTTGATAAGCCTGCCCACCATGGCGCAGGAAGTTGATTATCAATTTGGAGTGCGCTGGAGTGTGAATGGCCTGGCATCCTCAGTCGATATACAGGACATTATGCTCGACTTTAAAGGCGTGCCGAGCGAGCAAAATACCATGCTGCCCATAACCGAGTACGTTAAAACTGGAAGCAACGCGCTACAGTTTTATGCTTGGCCAGTGCCATCTGCTGAACCATTTGAAGAGCAGCACGAGCTTCGCCTTGCCGTCGAGTACTGGGAGCCCGGTGACAATCCCAATATTGATGCAAAAACGGCATTTGAAGTGGTGATGATGCCCGGTGTAGAAGACGCCACGCCTGAAATTGTATCGACAAATTCGTATGCTCCGGTGCAGCCACGAGAAAGTGATATTAACTGGGATCAAGACAATTTCAGGTTAACGGTGCCCTTTAACAATCGCCAACCAATGCCCACCTGGTGCTGGGAGGAGGGTGATGTACTTCAGGACAACGATGCCACTAGAGATAGCCTGACCCGCGAATATCGTCGCCTACATGCCCTGTTTGCAGCGGGCGATAACGAGGCTTTGCTGAACGCTGCCTCCACAAGAACCCAAGAGCTGGCCATTGCCTCAAATACACCGGAAGAGTACGTACGCCATCGGTTCAGCTACGATATGTACTTTGATAACCCGGATGTGTACCAGTTAGACGACTTACCCGATCATCCAATGACACTGAACTTGGCAGCAGGTAATCGTGTCGCCTGGTTAACGGAGGAAGGTGTCAATCAACCACTGCGCTTTAAGAATATTACACAAGAAGGTCGTTCGGCATTTATTAGCATCTACTTCATCCGCCGCGATGGCCATTGGGAAATCTGCCGATGAACCCGTAGCCCGCCAAGGCGATCTGCACAGCTGCCCCATCCCCGGCCACGGCACCACCGAAATTGTCTCCGGTTCGCCCTCTCACGTTGAGGGCCAGCCCGTGGCGCGGGTGGGCGATAAAACCGGCTGCGGCGCGACCATTATCGAAGGTTCCAGCCACTCCAACCATGATGGCCGCCCCACGGCGTATCTAGGCTGCAAGACGGATCATGGCGGTGAGATTATTACCGCTTCGAGCAGTGCCAACGTCGAGCCTTAGATATTAGCGCTTGCCTACCTAAACATGTTTTTTAGAAGGCGTGTTTTAAAGAGCGGTTTTATAGGAGATACCGTGTTATTTACAATACTTAATCACGCAAGAGCGGTACGCGATCGGTGGTACTGAGATGATGATAGTGATTTCCATGGCAACACGATACTCGATTAGAGGGTGTTGCACTTAGTTATTGAGCGCGCAGGTTGAAGATCTATTTGAAAATGCTGAAAAGCATATCAAGGACTCAAGAGAAAAGGCAGAAGTAATAGCGCAACAACGCGAGGAACTTCCTCCTGGAAGAGATACTTACCTTATCTGGGAACCCAAGGAGCCCCAATGGCAAGCTTACTAAGTCGTTTTTTAATGTTAATTATTATTACTATACTTTGGCAAGGAAAGGTCATGGCCGATAATTTCGAGAACCGCTATAACGCTCATATTCATACCGAAGGCAGCGCTTGGTCCTTACGTATTAACGATGTGTTTGTACGCAATAATGATGAAGTGGCCTACGCTGACGCCTCCCCCAATATTGGATTACATTTACGCGAGGGGGAAAACACGCTATCGCTACTGTTTTCACCTGTAACGGGTCAGGATTCTGAAACAGGTGAATATAATTATTCTTTGCACGATGGTGTCTCAATCGATATCGCTATCAGTCGCAACCAATGGACAACAGGCGAACGCGAGCGTATTCACCTTGTGCGCATGCGTTATAACGAAGAGGAAGGTCAATTCGAACATTTGGAAAATACAGCAGGTGGTGAGGAGCGGGTACTAAACCAGCCGCATCTTCGTAGTGATGGCCGGCCTCAATTATCCGAGTTCGAAAACATCATCTTTGGTGGAGGCTGGACACTGGATGGTTACCGGCTGGACGTTACCTTTACTGTCAATGACCCTATACCCTCTGCTCACTGGGAAGGAGACGCAATTGAACTTGAAGATACGCCCGAACTGCGCCGTGAACTGCGTGAAGCCTATCAAAATATCCACGCAATGATTGATCGCAACGATACAGAAGCTATTTTCCGGGAGATTGAGCCCGTTTGGGCGCGTACAGCGTACATGCTCACTGAGAGAGAGTCTGCAAGAGACTTCATTGAAAATACTCAAAATGGACTTGCCGCTTTTGAAAGGGTGCCACCCAGCGGTGAAGAACTTTTACCTCTTTATTGGGAGGATAATACGCAGGATGACCAGGTAGAGTTCATGGCGAATAACCGATTGGTGCGTATTCGCCCTACTCCCATTTTGTGGGAACATCCCCCCGCCGGTAGTAAGCGTTATGCCAGCTTTCCTGTGGTGTTTTATAAGTCGAAAAGTGGTGAGTGGCGAGTAGCCAGAATATTGGTGGATTTATGAAACCCGTAGCCCGCCAAGGCGACCTGCATCGTTGCCCCATTCATGGCCACGGCACCACCGAAATCGTCTCCGGTTCGCCCTCTAAAGTAGAGGGCCAGCCCGTAGCGCGGGTGGGCGATAAAACCGGCTGTGGCGCGACCATTATCGAAGGTTCCAGCCACTCCCATCACGATGGCCGTCCCACGGCGTACCTTGGCTGTAAGACGGATCATGGCGGTGAGATTATTACCGCCTCAAGCAGTGCCAACGTCGAGCCTTGAACCCTGGCGTTGGCCTTGCCCTAAACCGCGTGTAGGCCAGCGGCTGGTACACACCAATCACACCGAGCAGATCGATGGCGAGTACGGACTAACGGTCGGCGGCAGTTACGGTAATCCCGCCATTTATAACCGGGGCGATTACCAGAGCACGCCTGCAGCAGTGCCATCAGGACGGCCTGGGGCTGGTGCGTTTGGGCCAGACCGACGCCCAGCACGCCTGCCTTTACGCCACCACCGACACCGCCACCCAGGCCAGTGCCCCGTGGCTTGTACGCCTGGAAGCCGACAGCGACATTCGGACCTGGCTTGAAAACCTGCCCCAGGATCAGCACTGGGGCGTGCTGTTTCACTCCCGTGCCACGCTCAAGCAACTGCGCACGCACCTGCGCAAGTTCACCATGCTCTGGACCCCGGCCAACGACCAGGCCCCGGTGTACTTCCGCTTCTACGACCCCCGCGTTGCCCTGGACATGAGCCAAGCGCTCGAGCCCTGGAAGCTGGCCGCCTTTATGGCGCCGCTGGAAGCCGTCTTTATTCCTGCTTCCCCGCTGATGGTGTTTCCGCCAGCGCTGACGTTAATCCCCTCCATCGCGCTGGAGACGCCCGCTCAGCAGGTACAGGATAGATTGCTGATGATCTCGCTCAGCGATGACGCCCGCGACGCGCGAGGGCAGGTACGGCAGTTTGCCATCGGCCAGGAAGAGTTTGCGCGATTTGGCCGCTTATTGAGTGTTCGCGCTAAGCGGAATATAGCGAATGAAATGAGCGCGCAATTTGCTACCCACTCCCCTGAGCAGCTATTGGTCGCTATTGAGAGTGCAACAAAGCTAGGCGGAAAGTATGGTCTTACCTCTAGAAAGCAGATTAAAACCCTTGCTCAATGTGTTCTTTATTTTGGTGATGATTTTGACGAGCGCTATCCAGCGGTATCTCGGACTCTGAGTAATACGCGCTTATTAACTTGGCAGAAACGACAGTTTATTGACGAATGGTTCTTCCGAATGCAGCTCCAGACTGATTTTAAAGAACGCATTACGGCTACGCATGAGAGAGACATCACATGGCGTAAAGAAGACCTACGGAAAGGAACAAGCCAATGAGTTACTTAGCCACACCTGACGATCTTATATATATACTGGCGACAGATGGTGATCGCTTCTCTGCTGAAGAGCGCCGCGTTCTTGAAGATCAAATTAGTCACTCCGTGGATCTTCGAGATGATGACGATTCAGCTCCCGCTGGATGCCCGGTAATGCGTTCTTGGGCAAATCGTTGGGTAGAGCTCGGTGGCAATGAAGGGCAACCTCTTACCAGTAGTGTATTACCGCCTGTGCCCAGTGATGGCAAAACAATGGACCCAGACTTTGCCGCTATTTGTGTAGAGTGCCGCTCCAACGAACCGTGCTGCTTCATTAACGGCACAGTTTCAGATAGTAGCGACGACTCACGTAAAATAACCTGGCCCCCAGAGCGTATAGCAGGTGGCCCTGAACCTATTTATGCAACCAGGTTACTTGTCATTGCCAAGGAAATGGAAGGAGCATATCTAACCGCCAATGTGAAAACCGAGTGGGGAGGACAGCGTTGCCAAGTAGGTCACTTGAACCGTCCACGGTTAGAAACAACAGGGCTGGTAGATGGTCGCCAGCGCATTGAGGAACAGCAAGCTGAAGTAGCGATGGGCTATTACCAATATATAAACACGACAATGGCCTTGAAGAAGTACGTGCCTGAAAATGTACTGAACGCACTGTTTGCCATGGATGCAATGCTCGCCATCGCCTCCACACTAAAGGGAAGCGAAGGGGCATCGTTTACTCCAACGCAGTGCCTTACGGATCCTGCCATGGGAATGGCTTTACAAGTGATTCCAGTGCCCTATGTCAGTCTGAAGGGCAAACTGGAGCTGGCGAGCCACATAGGGTTTACCACCGCCGGGGTGACAGCCTCTGCTGAGGCAAGGGGAGATTTAACCGGCAAGTTCGCCTCGTATGAGATTTCAGCGGAAGGAACAGCCGGTGGTTCAGCGAATACGGGACAAGCTGCGGATCGTGAAAGTACGGCTCCCGGTCTGGTCGGCATGATGGCACGCATCATTGGTACGCTGGATCACTACGTATCAGAAGGCAATGAGCAACGCCAACCACTGGATCGAACCAAGTATGCCTCGGGTGTGCGCCTCACCAAGTCACTGACTCTGGAGTCAGAAGGGATTGAACTCGAGGCGAAAACCAGCTCGCCAGACCTGCAATTTTCCATTGCCAGTCTGTCGACGGTATTCAGTATTGGCGTTTCCGGAAAGCTCGATTTTATAGACGCGCTAGCCATGGCGTTCTCAGGGCCTGGGCATAAAGCCATTCAAGAAGCGCGCGCTCGTATGGCCGCCGGCGAGCATATTTCTGCCACGCTGGACGCTTATCTGGAAATGGCTGCTACAGGGAGCCTGACTCACTCCATCGATAGCGGTGCCAGTATCACCATTCCCGCGAATGGCAGTCTGGAGGGAGCGAATGAAGCCATCCAGCAAGAGATTGGCGGAAAGATAGAGATCAAAGCGCGAGCTGAGCTCGCTATTGAAGTCGAAGCTGAAGCATGGATATTTAGTGCACGAGCAGGGGCTAGTGGCTCTCTACATACTTCCTGGTGCTGGGCGGTGGAGAAAAGAGATGGCGAGCGCCAGCGTAGTTATGAATTTGAGGGAGTGGTGCTAACGCTGAGAGCATATGTAGAAATTGAGATAGACAATAGTGACGACGATAATGTTGAGCAAAAAGGGCCAGACCTAAGCGGTATAGCAGAGGTGCAGATTACCGATCTATTTAAACATGCTGAAGAGCATATCAATGATTCAAGAGAAAAGGCAGAAGAAATAGCGCGACAACGTGAAGATCCTCCTCAGGGGAGGGGAACTTATATTATCTGGGAACCCAAGGAGCCCCAATGGCAAGCTTATTAAGTCGTTTTTTTATATTGACCTTTATTACTATTATTTGGCAAGGATATGTCATGGCTGACAATTTCGAAAATCGCTATAACGCTTATATACATACCGAGGGCAGTGCCTGGTCTTTACGTATTAATGATATTTTTGTACGTAACAATGACAAGGTCGCTTACTCTGATGCCTCTCCCAATATTGGCATGCATTTGCGTGAAGGCGAGAACACGCTATCGCTACTTTTTTCACCTGTAACGGGACAGGATGCTGAAACAGGTGAATATAATTACTCTTTACATGATGGTGTTTTAATTGATATCGCCCTTGGTCGCAACCAATGGACAACAGGCGAACGCGAGCGTATTCACCTGGTGCGCATGCGTTATAACGAAGAAGAAGGTCAATTCGAACACTTGGAAAATACAGCGGGCGGGGAGGAGCAGGTATTAAACCAGCCACATCTTCGTAGTGATGGTCGTCCTCAATTGTCCGAGTTTGAAAACATCATTTTTGGTGGAGGGTGGACACTGGATGGCTACCGGCTGGATATTACCTTTACTGTCGATGACCCTATACCCTCGGCTCATTGGGAAAAAGACGCAATTGAGCTTGAAGATACGCCCGAACTGCGCCGTGAGCTGCGTGAAGCCTATCAAAATATCCACGGAATGATTGATCGCAACGATGCAGAAGCCATTTTTCGTGAGGTAGAGCCCGTTTGGGGGCGCACGGCATATATGCTCACTGAACGAGAATCTGCAAGAGCCTTCATTGAAAATACCCACAATGGATTGGCCGCTTTTAAAAGAGTGCGGCCCGATGGTGAAGAACTTTTACCACTTTACTGGGAAGATAACCCGCAAGATGATCAAGTAGAGTTTATGGCGAATAACCGATTGGTACGTATTCGCCCTACCCCCATTTTGTGGGAGCACCCCCCGAGTGGCAGCAAGCGTTACGCTAGCTTCCCGGTGGTGTTTTACAAGTCTAAAGGCGGCGAATGGCGAGTAGCCAGAATACTGGTGGATATATGAAACCCGTAGCCCGCAAAGGCGACCTGCACAGTTGCCCCATCCCTGGCCACGGTACCACCGAAATCGTCTCCGGTTCGCCCTCTAAAGTAGAGGGCCAGCCCGTAGCGCGGGTGGGCGATGAAACCGGCTGCGGTGCGACCATTATCGAAGGCTCAAGCCACTCCCATCACGATGGCCGCCCCACGGCTTATCTTGGCTGCAAGACGGATCATGGCGGTGAGATTATTACAGCTTCAAGTATCGCCAAGGTTCAGCCCTAACCTTATGGGGAATGATAACTATACAAGGAGAGAGGTCGTGAAAGGAGTCGTTGGGCGGTTAGTGGCAAACGCATCATATGGAAAATACAGTGCTTTGGCTATCGCTTGGCTTGCCATCGCTTGCTTAGTCAGTTTATCGACCAGCGCCATGGCGCAGCCAATTGACCGCCAGTACTGGGTTGATATTCATACCCAAGGTGCCGCGTGGACGTTAAGAATTAATGATATAAATGTGCTCTCTCATAAATTGACAGAGCAATACTCTATTTCGTACCCAATTAGCACAAGCCTAAGGGAAGGACAAAATACGGTGTCGCTTATTTATGCACCGTTACTAGAGCAAGATCCTGAAACAGGCGAGTTTATCCAAGGGCCTAAACCAACCTTCTATGTCGATGTCTCCATTGAGGCGATCAATACTAGCACCCAGCAGAAGGAGCTAATTAATACACTGCAATTGCGTTACGATATGGATACTGGGGAGCTGGTAGATTTCCCCAATAATCCTGCCAATGCTCTTGGCGAGACGATACACCAGAGCGAACATCTGCGTACCCGTGGGGAGTTTCAGATTAATTCGCCAAGCAGATTAGTCGTGGATAATGGTGATTTACTGGCGGCGGAACGAGTAGATATGAACTTCCGTTTGCTGGATACCATTCCCGATTTTCACTGGGTGAACGATGCCACGCCACTGCAAGATACCCCTCGGTTACGGCACGAGTTACGCCAAGCCTATGAGCGTCTGCATCGCCTATTTGAAGAAGGTAATACAGACGCGATAGTACGCGAATTTGAGCCGGTTTGGGATCGGGCTGGTTTGCTGATGGCCGGAGGAAAGAGCGCCAGGGATTACATTGAATCACTGCCTGTTGGCTCACAACTAGTTGGATTGCATCAGGAGCCGAATGGTCCAGTTTTACAACCATTGGACATTGCTAATGATCCAGCAGACGATAGTTTAGAGTTTATGGGAGATGGGCGCCTTGTGCGTATTTTACCCAGTCCGATTTATTGGTCTTATCCCGGGCAGCCAGATAAAGAAGAAACGGCTATCCCTATGTTGTTTTATCGTACATCAGCAGGCGAGTGGCGTATTGCGGCGGTTGCTTCATGAAACCTGTTGCGCGTAAAGGCGATTTGCACAGTTGCCCCATCCCCGGCCACGGCACCACCGAAATCGTCTCCGGTTCGCCAGCCCGTGGCGCGGGTGGGGGATAAAACCGGCTGCGGCGCGACCATCATCGAAGGCTCCAGCCACTCCCATCACGATGGGCGCCCCACGGCATATCTTGGCTGCAAGACGGATCATGGCGGTGAGATTATCACCGCCTCGAGTAGTGCCAATGTCGAGCCGTAATGCCAACGGGATGTTTTAAGGCTCAAGGACGCTTAATCCGTTCTTAAGCGTTACCCATCACGTCATGGCACGGTTTGAATGATGTTCAGTCGTGCCAACATTTAATCAAACAGTATGGATTGTGAACCATGAAACAATGGATTGTTGCTCCTTTTTTGTTGGTAGTCGTGATGGGGAAGGTATTGGCTGGTCCTTCGGAAATACCTCAATCAGGCGTCTATGCCGTGGACTCGATAGAAGCGGTAGAAGCGAACCTTATGGCGGATTCCATGTTGCCCGAGATTGAAGCGAGCATGGAGCGCGCCTGGGCCAGGTTTGATCGCGAAAGCCGCACAGCTGAGATCTATATGGAAGCGCAGGAAGCGCCTCTACATTACGATTTCGATTTCGAGACCAACCAGGCGACAAGCCCGGACAACCCTACTGCTGGGCTTCGGCTCGAAACGCCCGAACAGTTTGTGATGATTCATGGCGTGCCGTTTGAAATCGCTTTCACCTTCCAGCAGATAGATGAGGAAGGGCCTGAGTTTGCCGCTTTGCAATCGGCCAGGGATGAATGGTTGGAGAACAAACAGGCGGCTGTAGATGAGCAGGGGGCAGGTCTAGCCGAGCTTTTCGATGTCGAACCTCTTTCGCCTGATGTGTCCGACTGGGTAGATTGGTACGTACCTTACGTATTCGATGTGCCGATTAATTGGAATGATCAAGACGTCAAGCTTTCCAAGCCTGATTTATTCGCGTCGGAAGGGCTGCTGTTCTCTACCGATTTCGGGGTGCCAACGCTTTTGATCGGGCAGTTGGTGGCTGATGCTGACGCCTTTCGGAAAAGCGTTATCGCGTCTGACGATGTTCAGGAAACAATTGAACTGGAAGCACCGGACCGGTCGCTGACTATTTTCATGAATCAGGATGGCAATCTCGGGCTTGTCGGGATTATACCCAATGATCAAGAAGCCACGAGCTTCTGGTTAATGGAGCCCAGTGATTTTTTGGTGACAGAAGATATCAAGAGATTCATTGCAATGTTTTATACCATCCGTACGTGAGATTCTCAGGCATAAGAGCATGCTTCGCTCACTGACCCATACTATCCCTAACGTGAGAAAAAACGCTATACGTTAATTCCAGGCGGGGCTATCCATGTGCTAGGTGTTCTTGTAATGGAGCGAAAACATCAAAACGAGACCATTTAAAGTGGCATTTCTCCAGGCTGTACAACGATTGCAGCTTGGAGTAGTACTTTTAGTAAGCCGGCCTACGAAGATAAGCTAGATGGGAAATATAATTCATTTCAAGGCTGTTTGAATAGAAAGGATACTTGTTGATCCGTGTTGCTCGCTACAGTGGCCCGCGCTGCTATCTACCCTTTAACCTCGAAATGATTTTCATCGCACTGACTTATGATGTTAATCCAAGCGTGCTTTTTGTATCAGCATTTAAAGTGAGAGCAGTTAATGATTGAGTTTTTAAATGTTAAGAAAGGGTATGGCGTTTTTTTATATTTGGGCATGTGCTTTTTGGATCGGCATACGTTTGCTTTTTAGTATTGTGATGATTCCTTTGTATGATTATGGGCGCAGTGTTTCCTGGGATGAAGTGCCGGCTGTTATTTTGGAAAAAGTATGGTGAAGGTGCCAGGGAGAAAGCGGCATTCATCGCCAAACTATAGAGCTGAGGTCAGCTATGCGTATACATTCGAGGGGAGTCGGTACGTCAGTAATAAAGTTAGGGCGTGTCCTCATTTTGAAAGAAAGGCTGTCCCTCATTGATTTTCTGTGGGGTTATGCGACTCTTCTTAACAGAGGGGGAGTACAGCCATGACACGATATGTTTTGACCGATGACATTTGGGAACAGCTTCAAGTCACCATGAAAGCAAAGGGTTGCCACCGCTGGCCCAATGATCGAAATGTGATGGAAGCAATACTCTGGAAACTCCGAACCGGCGCTCCCTGGCGCGATGTTCCAAGTGAGTTTTGCCCCTGGAAAACGGCCTATAATCGCTTCAACCGCTGGGCCACCAAAGGACTGTGGGAGCAATTTTTTTTGAGCTACGAGGCGAAATTGATACGGAGTGGGTATTCGCCGACGGAAGTTACCTCCGCGCTCACCAGCATGCGAGTGGAGCTCGGCATGGAGAAGAGCGGGCCATTGGAAAATCACGAGGAGGAGCTACCACCAAACTTCATATGCTCGCCGATGCGCATGGAAATCCGGTCGATTTTGAAGTCACTGGGGGTAACGTCCACGACGCCACGGTTGCAGAGCACCTCATAAAGAAGGTCGATCAAGCCGACCACTTCATTGCTGACAAGGGCTATGATTCAGAGGGCATCCGTGACCATGCTAGGGCAGGGGGCATCAACCCGATCATCCCCAAAAGATCAAACAACAGGACGCCAAATCCGGAGTTTGATGCCTTTCTCTACAGGCATCGCCATTTGGTAGAAAACCTCTTTGCTCGGCTGAAGCACTTTCGCAGCATTGCCACTCGCTTTGAGAAGCTGGCACGAAATTTCAAATCCATGGTTTACCTGGCGTGCACCTTCATTTGGTTGAAAATGAAATGAGGACACGCCCTAGTAACTATGACAATATTTTTAGCTAATGACCCCAACTGGCTTGACCGCGAGCTTGAGTACACTAGCCGGGGCGCGAATACGTTCACTGCTTGGGTTAATTCCTCAAACCCCAGCGACTCTTATCTTGTGAGAAGTGTTTGGAAGGGAACTACGTTTC
>NZ_JBQSYD010000008.1:0-123068 GCF_052378905.1 Halomonas sp. AOP22-C1-8
GCTGGGCGTAATAGAGAGTAAAGCCGCTTCAAGAATAGAACACAAAAAAGACAGTGCGATGGAAAGCGTGGCAATCGTGATGAGAAGGAACATGAGAACCTGAGGTGGTGAGTATAGGTGTTTATAGGAGCAATCTAGGTGTCTGTCAATAGACCTCTGTACGCCTTTTCAGGCATGGATAGCGCTCCCTGCTGGCTCAATTTCCTCCTCTCTATAGCTGATGCTTGTCATCTTCGTCACGCAGTTTTATATTGCAAAAAGTCAACTATAGTTAAAGCGCTCCTGCTCCTTCCTATTTGGCTACTTCTTTTTTAGCTGCTTCCTAATATAGAAGGCAAAAAAATGCGTATAAGCTTTTTTAATGCCCCTCTCTACCTCGCCTTAAAACGCCATACGTCGTGTATTCGATTTACGCCTCAGGGCATTATTAAGGATGCCAGCCCACCATTTCTTGAGGCGATGGGCTATCAACTAGACGATATAAAGGGTAAGCATCACCGCATGTTTTGTGATGAGCAGGAAGTCAGCAGTGCCGAGTATCAGCAGTTTTGGCACTCATTAGCGGCAGGGGATAGCCGTCAGGGTCGTTTTTGTCGCGTACGTGCCAACGGTGAAGAAGTCTGGTTAGAGGCGACGTATGTGCCTATACGAAATTTTCGAGGACATGTGACGGAAATCCTGAAAGTAGCGAATGATGTCACCCAGCGTCATCAAGAATCTCAACGGCAAAAGGCCGTGCTAAGGGCGCTCAATGACTCAATGGCCGTCATTGAGTTTACCCCTCAAGGGGAAATACTCGAAGCCAATAAAAACTTTGAAGCCGCGATGGGGTATCAACAAAAAGATATTATTGGTCAACACCACCGTATGTTTTGCCCACCTGACTTCTATCGTAAAAACCCTCACTTTTGGGAGCGCTTGGCCCAAGGGGACTTTACCAAAGGCCGCTTTGAGCGCATCACTAAAAATGGCCAAAGCATCTGGCTAGAAGCCACCTACAACCCTGTTAAAGATGAAGATGGCAATGTGACCGAGGTCGTAAAATTCGCAGCGGACATCACCCAACTGGTCGACAAAGCCAATGCGACAACGGGAACAATTGGCTCCGCCCAAACCAGCACGTCACAAATTGAGCGTACCGCCAAAGATAGCCTCGACCACTTGGATGAGATGGTAAAAGGCTCAGAGCAAGCCGCTCAAACGCTGGCCCAGGCACAAGAGCTGGTAGAGGCCCTGCATAAACAGTCGCAAAGTATTCATGCGATTACGACCTCTATTGCCAAAATAGCCAGCCAAACCAACCTGCTTTCTCTTAACGCCGCGGTTGAAGCCGCCCGCGCCGGTGAACAAGGGCGCGGCTTTGCCGTGGTGGCTAACGAGGTACGCCAACTGGCTAAAGGGTCCAGCGAAGCCGTGGCACAAATTTCCCAAGTGCTCAAAGACAACAGTAACCTTGTCGAACGCACCACCGAAGCCATGCAACAGGTCATTCAACAAAGCAAAGCCGGTCAATCCAGGGTTAGCGAAATTGATGCGATTGTGAACAAGATTCTCCACGACGCTCAGGACGTCGCCCGCTCTATCGAGCAACTGGCCGCTGATACGCGGTTATAAGAAAAGCCTATTTTCACACATAGGGATGTGCGTCTTTTAACTTAATACATCAGCCTACTTTTATCGCTTTTAAGCATGCTACTATCTAACCCTACTTAATGTGGTTAGACGCTTTTGTTTGAAAGGATATCTGTTAATGTTTGACGCCCCCACTGCTGTTGCCACGCCTGATGCCGTAAATGCCTTCATTGAGCGCTGGCAAAACACCACGGGTACCGAAAAGGCGAATTACCAGCTCTTTCTTTCTGAACTATGCGTACTACTTACACTGCCCACACCCGACCCCGCCAGTAAAGATAATAAAGAAAACGCCTATACGTTTGAGCGTCGAGTGGATATTCAAAACCCTGACGGCAGCGAAAACCGCGGTTTTATCGACTTATACAAACGCGGTGTCTTTGTGCTGGAAGCCAAACAAACCGGCAAAGGACTGGTAAGCACGCTTCTCGCCGACCACGATGCGTTAGATAAAGCCGTGTTTAACGCCTACGGCTGGGATGACGTAGCGGACAAGCTTGTAGGCCTGCCCGGTGCTACCACCCCGCTGCCGGATAAACCCGCTACCCAAACGGAGGCCGAGGAAGAGCTGCTGATGCGCTTGGTGGCGCTTAACAAACAGCGCGCTGCTGAAGAAGCCCAAGGTAAGGTGCGTTGGCTGCGCCCGGACTACCAAGCACCCAAAGAAGCCGCACCTACCCAAAACGAGCTACAAAGCACTACGGCGGATGTCAGCACCTCAGCAGTAGACAAAACCAAAGCCACGTGGCCTAAAGACCTCGCCACCCAAGTGACTCTGCTGCGTGATATGCTCGCCGCCAGCCCCCACAGTGCGGAAAATTTAGCGGCACAGTTCAAGCGCAAACCGCAAAAAGGTGTTAACGAGGTACTTTCCGCGTTAGCCGCCCTCGGCCAAGCCCAAGAAGAAGGCCAGCAATGGCGCTTGGTGAGGTAATCATAAAGATGCCCAGCGTAGTAGACGCCAAGGAAATTTTACGCCAATCCACCCAAGGTCGCACAAAGCCATTTATCGTTCGTGATACACAAAATGATCAATATGTGGTTAAGGGCGTGCGAGGCGTTGGGCCACCGTCATTGGTGTCTGAACTCATCTGCTCTGAATTAGCACGGCGCTGCGAGCTGCCTGTAGCCGAGTATTCGTTGATGCGTTTCCCAACAGGCATGTTGGATTTTTCTCTGGAGCCAAGTGTCTCTGATCTAGCGGGAGGAATGGCCTTTGCATCCAAAGTAGCACCTCATAGCCAAGACCTGCTTTTCTCTCAAATAGGAGAAATTGATGCGCTAATACAGCAACGCCTCCTTCTCTTTGATATCTGGGTTCACAACGAGGATCGCTGCTTAAGCAAGCAAGGAGGCAACGTCAATCTATTATGGAGCCTGGAGAAAGGTTTAGTCGTCATTGATCACAATCTGGCTTTCGATCCTCTCGACCGCTCAGGTGATTTTGAAAATCATGTATTTACCCATCAGCGCGAGAGCTTTGTAGACCTTGAAGTACGCGCACGCCATGAGGAGGCGCTTGACGCAGCACTGGACGATTGGGATATGATCATTGGCTCGATACCTTTAGAGTGGCTCTATCGCGATATCGACGACGAAACTACAGAGATACACCCAACGTTGTCAGAGCGCTTCCATTTATTAGCACGTATAAGAGATCCTTCCTTCTGGAGCCTGATATGAGCGCAATAATTTGTAACTATGCGGTACTGCGCTTTCAGCCCTACCTTGATACAGGTGAGTTCGCGAACCTGGGGATCATCATGTTCTGCAATAATGGTGTATTTCTTCAGCGAATTGAAACCGTTGCCCGGAAACGCATTACGCATTTTTTCGATAAACTGCCAGCCAAGATATTTACTCAAGCACGCCAGCAGTTTGTCAACGAGCTTAAAAGGACAGTGGACCTGGCCAACCAGCATCAAGGTCAGCTCGATATCCAGCGGCGCATATTCAATGACCTGGTAGAACCTCGTGAAGCCATGTTTCGTTTTAGCAAGCCAGGTACAATCGCAACCAACGACCCTCAGGTAACGCTTGATGAACTGTTCGACCGTTATGTTCACCATGATTTCAAGCATATGGCGACACCGGAAGAGCAGCTAACCAAGAGTGTCACACATTGGCTCAAATCACTTAATCGTCGTTACACAGAGCAAACTCTGGGAAACGATCTTGTACGTGTAAAGCTGCCTTTTGTCTGGCAGGAGGGTTTACGCGTACGACAAGCTATAAAGCCCATTAGCTTTGATCTGGATGATTCAAGCAAAATTATCGAAAAAGGGGATAAGTGGCTGGCGCATTTACGCCGACTGAAAATGTCTGGCAGTATCCCGGATGATATGGTGTTTATTAGCCAAGTACCGAACGTACAACACGGCGCTCGCCTACGTGCTTATAAAGAAATCTGCCATGAAATAGAGAGCGGTTTTTCAGCAAGAGTTCTGCCTGAAAATCTGGGGCAGGACAGTATTCTCAAAGCCGTTGCAGACACTGCTGCTTAAAATAAAACAGTAGTATTAAGCGAGCCGAAACTAAAAACGTCTCCCGCAGGGGAGACGTTTTAGATTGCGCTATCAATAGCCGTTTTATGCAAACACTTCCGTCCATTCGTCACGCTTGGCAAGCAGGTCACGGGCGAGCTTCTGGGCGCCTTCCAGGCTGTGGCTCGCGGCCCAGCCGCACTGCATTTCGTTACAGGCAGGCACTTCAGTGGCCACCAGAACATCGTTCAGCGTTTGCTCAATGATGGTTAGCACGTCGTCGTAGTTATCGTGATTGATCATCGCGATATAAAAGCCGGTTTGGCAGCCCATCGGGCTGATATCGACCACTTTATCGGTATGATTGCGCGATAGTTCAGCCATCAAGTGCTCAAGAGAATGCAGCGCTGGCATCTCCATGTGCTCTTTGTTCGGCTGGCAGATACGCAGATCATATTTATGAATCTGGTCGCCGTTCTGGCCCTGCTTGATATCAGCAAGGCGTACATAAGGCGCTTTAACCTTGGTATGGTCCAGGTTAAAGCTTTCAACGTTCATTTTTTTTTCGGTCATGGTTGCTCCGCGTTTATCGGTGTCGTGGACCCATTCTACACGCTGGGGTTATACCTTGGGGGCATCAAAATTCCACGGTTCATCGGTATACACGCATACGTTGGCATCTTCGATATCGCCATCCGGTGATTCAACGTGCTTGGCAAAGAAGTCCTGGATCTCTTTACGCTGACAATGTGCTTCAAACTCCTCACGGCTCGCCCAGATTTCATGGAATACAAACGGGTAACTGGTGCCTTGAGCGAAGGGGTTATCGATCTGGCGGGTCACCGTGTAGTGAATGCAGGCATCTTCCCGGTGTGTGTTTGGCTCCAGCGCCTGAAGCGCTTTGAACACCGCTTCTTCTTTGCCTGGTTTGGGTTTGAAGCCAGCAATACAGTAAATTTTCTCTGACATGATCGCGTCCTGATATATGAATCGTACGTCATTATGCGGCTTGTTCTTATCGGTTAACAACCTGGCAAATAATACGCTCGGCCAAGGCCTCCAGGTCAGGCACCGTCATATCAGGTTCAATGCCCCAAGGATCAAAGGGCGCATCGGAATGACGCCGCACCCAGGCACTTCGCAGCCCGGCATGGGTTGCACCAATCACATCAAAGGCGTTGCTTGAAATTAACCAGGTATGCTCAGGGCGCGCTTCCAGCTGTGAGCGAAGATAGCTATATACCGCCGGGTCTGGCTTAAAGCGCTTGATATCATCCACGCTGATCACCGCATCCATGTGGCTTTCTACACCGGCACGTACCAGTAACTGAGTTACCGCCTCCGTCGTGCCATTGGAAAACGCCACGCAACGAATGCCCGCGTCACGCAACTGATCAAGCGCATCCACCACATCCGGGAAGGCTGGAAGCTCTGCATATACATCCATGAGGTGGTCGTGGTCATTGTCAGAAAGACCTGCTTGCAGCGCGCGGCTGGTAAACACCAGGGCCTCTCTCGTGCATTCTGAAAAAGGCACATAAGCGCCCATTAAGGCATGCCGAAAGCTGTACTCAAGCTGCTTTTCCCGCCAGCGCTTGGCAAATTCTTCTGCGTTAGAGGCATCGTTAAGTCGCCGTTCGAGTTCCGCCGTAACGCCCTGGGTATCAATCAGCGTGCCATATACATCGAAAGCCAATACCGGTTGCATAGCCACTCCTAACGTATCCGTTCACCGTCACTGTATTTAGTAGCATAGCTTCCCACCCCAAAAACAAAAACGCCGCTGCATAAGTAAGCAGCGGCGTTACCAGATCAGCGTCTTTTCATTAAATCGTTAACGCAGCTTCCTGATGGCCCGCTTTTAAATCGCCTGAGCGGGTAAGTTCATCGGTTACCCGGTCAATGGCGCGCTTGGCACGGCCAATCACGTCATCAACTTCTGCGCGGTTAATGGTCAGCGGAGGCGCAAAACCTAAAATGTCGCCTTGGGGCATGGCGCGAGCAATCAGATTCTCTTCCATGGCGGCGGCGGCCACTCGCGGTCCCACTTTGAGGGCGGGGTCAAAGTGCAGGCGCTGCTTGGCATCCGGTGAGAACTCAAGCGCAGCCATTAAGCCAACACCGCGTACATCCCCCAAGAGCGGATGACCTTCAAACGTGGCCTTAAGCTGCGCCTGGAAGTAGGCACCGGTTTCAGCCGCGTTGCCCACCAGGTTTTCACGCTCGATGATATCCAGGTTGGCAATACCGGCGGCACAGCCCAGCGCGTGGCCAGAGTAGGTCCAACCGTGACCGATTGGGCCAAACTCACCCGTGCCCTGCTCAAGCACTTGCCATACTTTTTCACCCACAATCACGCCAGAAAGCGGCTGATAGGCGCTGGTCAGGCCTTTGGCAATCGTGACCAGGTCCGGCTTCATGTTGTAGTGGTGGCTACCAAAATCAGACCCGGTACGTCCAAAGCCACATACCACTTCATCGGCAATCAACAGTACATCGTACTTGGCCAACACCGCCTGAATCGCGTCCCAGTAACCTTCGGGCGGCGGTACGATACCGCCTGTGCCCAATACCGGCTCGCCGATAAATGCCGCCACCGTATCCGGGCCTTCTTCGAGGATCATCGCTTCCAGCTTGTCGGCACAGAAGGAGGAAAACTCAAGCTCCGTCATGCCATGCTGCTCGGCGGCACGCAGGTAGTAGTGCGGCGCTTCAGTATGCCGAATGGTATCAATCGGCAGGTCAAAGTGGTCATGAAACGCCTTAAGACCGGTCAAGGAACCAGAAGCAATGCCCGAACCATGGTAGCCACGCATACGCGAGATGACTTTTTTCTTCTGCGGGCGGCCGAGTACGTTGTTGTAGTAACGCACAATTTTCAGCTGGGTTTCATTAGCGTCACTGCCCGACATGCCGTAGTAGACCTTGGACATGTTCATGCCAGCGATTTTCAGAATACGCTCAGAAAGCGCGATCTGCGGCTCGTTCGAGTGGCCGACATAGGTGTGGTAGTAAGAGAGCTCCATCGCCTGCTTGTAAATGGCTTCGGCAATTTCCGTGCGGCCATAACCGATATTAACGCAGTAAAGCCCGGCAAAGCCGTCGATAAATTCGCGGCCATCCTTATCGACAATATTGATACCTTTACCGCCGGTAATCACACGGCCCGGCGCATCGCCATGGGCGAAGTCACGCAGGTGGGTAGAGGCGTGAAAAGTGACTTTGCGGTCGCGTTCGATCAGATCCTGATGTTGGCTCATAACGTTCTCTCTGTACAATAAACCTTCCTACAGTCAGGAAGATTTTTTTTAAAATTAGTAACAACGTAAATTTTTATACCATCAGCGCAGCTAGCTTCCCGAAACCGACCCCAGCGCGCCTAAGCAGTAATACTTGGTTTCGAGATACTCGTCGATACCGGTGGCGCCGCCCTCACGGCCAAGGCCAGACTGCTTCACGCCGCCAAAGGGCACCGGTGGGCCGGTCATCTTGACGGAGTTTACACTGACCATGCCGTACTCCAGCGCACGCATCAGCTTCCAGATCCGGCGAATATCATGGGTATACACATAGGCCGCCAAGCCATACTCGGTATCGTTGGCAAGCTCAATAACCTCTTCGTCGCTCGAATAAGCGGTAATCCCGGCCACCGGGGCAAAGTTCTCTTCCCGCCAGACTTTCATTTGTGGCGTTACGCCTGTTAGCAACACCGGCATAAAGAAGTTTTCGCCCGGCGCTTGGTTCTGGTCTCCCATCACCAGCGTGGCGCCCCGAGAAATCGCGTCATCGACAATCGAGGCGGCCTTCTCTACGGCCTGGCGGTGAATCAGCGGGCCAAGATCTATCTCGCCCTGCAAACCATTGCCGACGGTTAATGCCGCCATGCGCTCGGTAAACTGTTCAACAAAGGCGTCATGAATGGATTCGTGCACCAGAATCCGGTTGGCCGCCAAACAGTCCTGCCCCGCCGTTTGAAACTTGGCGTCTACCGCCGCGTAAGCCGCCTCTTTGGGGTCCATATCCGGCCCAACGATAAACGGCGCATTACCGCCCAACTCCAGTGAAAGGCGCTTAACGGTTCCCGCACTTTGCTCCATTAACAGGCGGCCAACGCGGGTGGAGCCGGTAAACGACAGCGCCCGGATGCGTGGCTCGCTGCACAGTATTTTAGAAACCTCGGCAGGCTCACCCAAGACAACGTTAAAGATACCGTCCGGTATGCCTGCCCGCTCGGCTAATTCTGCCAGCGCCAGCGCTGAAAAAGGCGTTTCATTGGCCGGTTTCACAATCACCGGGCAGCCAGCAGCCAGCGCGGCCGCCGCTTTACGGGTAATCATTGCCAGCGGAAAATTCCACGGCGTAATCATCGCGGCAATACCAACAGGCTCTTTAATAGTGCCCAGCGAGGCATTAGGAATATGGCTGGGGATCGTTTCCCCGTAAGTGCGCTTACCCTCTTCCGCAAACCAACGCACGAAACTTGCTCCGTACTCTACTTCGCCCCGCGCATCGGGCAGCGGTTTGCCCTGCTCCAAGGTCATGATGGTCGCCAGGTCTTCGCGGTTGGCCTGAATCAAATCGTACCAGGCCAGCAAGCGCTCGCAGCGTTCATCGACACGCAGTGCGCGCCAGTGAACAAAGGCTGCCTCAGCGGCATCCACCGCCGCGGTAATCTGCTCGGCTTCAAGCAGAGGGATATGCCCGATCGCTTCGTTGGTTGCCGGGTCATACACCGCTTCTTCACGGCCACCTTCCCCATGCGTCCACTTGCCATTCACATAAGCGTACTGGCGAAACAGGCGCGGATCTTCTAGCCGTTTCACCAGCGTGGTCGATAGTGTGGTCATGGGCACCTCCCCTGGTTGAAGCCATTAACCGGCGACAAACCGTTGCACGTTGACGATTGAAAAGACCGGCTTTTGGTCGATCCTTTCGATGTGCCTAGCGTAAGGGAGAAGACGCACGAAGTGTTTTTGAAAACCAGGGCTTATCGTGCGACTTTTTTTGTCTATGGACGTTTAGCAGCGTGTTTTTTTGGAGAGAACGCGTGAGGGCCAAGAAACGCCGTTAAAGAACGTTGTCAACATCAATGCCCATCGGTTGACGCTTAACCGTTTTGGTCACGATATAGGTGAAGTAACGCTCAATGCCCGCTTCGGACACCAGCCATTTATCCATGAGCCGCTGGTAGCTATCAATTGTGCGGGCTTCAAACTTCACCAGATAATCAACCCCACCGCCGACGGCGACACATTCGGTGACCTCTGGCGTATCCATGACCAAAGCTTCAAAGCGCGCAAAGCTTGCGGCGTTGTGGGCTGTAAGCTCAATTTGCACCCACACAGGGTTGCGCGGCACCAGTACATCGGCATTGATGCGCGCGGTATAGCCCTGAATGACCCCGGCTTTTTCCAAGCGTTTAACCCGCTCCCAGCAGGGGCTGACCGAGAGGTTAATCGCCTCGGCCAGTTTGGACTTGGTGATCCGCCCATCACGGGAAAGGATATCGAGAATTTTAAGATCAAAACGGTCGAGTTTTATCATGCCTTGGGCTATGCCTCCAGGCGGTCGACGACATCGGCAATCACCGCAATGGTGTCCCCCATATTGACCAGGGCCGGGGCGCGCCGGGCCATCAAAATGCCATCGCGTTCGGCGCGGTAGGCAACCGGCTCGCTACCGGTACGGGTCATATCGTATACGTAAGCCAACACCTGCCCTTTGGTCACGGCATCGCCCAGCGCCACGCAAAGCTCAAGTACGCCGGAGTGCTGACTCTGTACGTAGCAGCTGGCGTCTGGCATATCGAGATAGACCTGGCCGCCTTGCGGCATATCCACCTCGCCCTCTAGCAGGCCGTAATGGATCAGAAAGTTACGTACGCCGCGCTCGGTAATCGCCATACTTTGTGGCGTGGAGGTGCCACCACCGCCAAGCTCTGTGGCCACAAACACCTTGCCTTGTCGCTCGCAGGCAGTATCGAAGAGTTTTTCGGCATCCAGCTCAAACATCACCATGGCGTAAGGCGCACCAAACGCTTTGGCGCCTTCCAGCGCGGCCTGTTGCTGGGCTTTGTCATCCAGCACATGAGAAGCACCAAACGGCAGAATATCCAGCGTGCGGCCACCGGAGTGTAGGTCCAGTACCACATCGCTCATGGGCACCAAAACGCGGGTAAAGTAGTCGGCAATTTGCAGCGTTACGCTGCCGTTGGGGTCACCGGGGAAGCTGCGGTTAAGATTGCCCTTATCCATCGGCGATGTCCGCTTGCCGGCCATAACGGCGGGCGTATTCATGCACGGCACAATAATCACCCGCCCACTGACGTCCTCTGCAGTGAGCGCATTGGCAAGCTTAAGCAGCGAAGTAATCCCCTCGTATTCGTCGCCATGGTTGCCACCGGTTAATAGCGCTGTGGGGCCTTCGCCATTTTTCACTACGGTAATCGGGATCATTACCGCCCCCCAGGCCGAGATATCGGTGGAGATGGGCAGCTTTAAAAAACCGTGCTGCACGCCGTCAGCATCAAAGTCGACAGTCGCGGAAATCGGGCTTGGTCGCAGGGTCATAACGACTCCTTAATCAGTTATAACGGCTTATTCTTTAACGACTTATCATCATTTAACAAATAACTGCCGTGGAAAGTTGGCCAGCGTCTCGCAGCCTGTTTCAGTAATCAGGATGCTTTCGGTAATTTCCAGCCCCCAATCCTCCACCCAAAGCCCAGGCATAAAATGAAAGGTCATACCGGGTTGCAGGATGGTCTCATCCGAAGGACGCAAACTCATGGTGCGCTCGCCCCAGTCCGGTGGGTACGAAATACCGATGGGGTAACCGCAGCGTGCACCACCGCGGTCAAAACCGTATTTATCCATCGCCGCACCCAGCGCCATGGCGATATCCGCCGTTCTATTTCCTGGCTTAGCAACGTCCAGGCCGTTTTCGATACCTTCCAGAAGGGCTGATTCAGCGCGAATAAAGTCGGTCGGCGGTCGTCCCAGAAATACGGTGCGCGACATGGGCGCGTGATAGCGCTTGAATACTCCGGCAATCTCAAAGAACGTGCCCTCGCCTTCACGAAACGGCGTATCGTCCCAGGTCAAATGTGGAGCAGCGGCATCTTTACCGGTTGGCAGCATGGGGACAATGGCAGGGTAATCGCCGCCATACACTTTCCCATTTTCATCGAAAAAGCCTTCTATCCCCACTCGGTAGATTTCCGAGACCAGCTTACTCTTGGGAAGCCCTGGCTCGATGACTTCCAGAATACGCGAGTGCATGCCTTCAACAATCTTGCCGGCAATGCGCATATAGGCAATTTCCTGAGGCGACTTGATTGCCCGGCACCAGTTCACCAGCGCATTGGCGTCGATAAAGCGCGCGTGGGGCAGCTCGCGTAGCAGGCTCTGGTAGGCTTTGGCGGTGAAATAGTAGTTATCCATCTCCATCCCCACGACGCCGGTATGCCAGCCGCGATCAGGCAAGATCGACTGCGCCAGATAATCCATCGGGTGCATATCCGGATTTTGAACGTAGTAATCCGGATAATAAGTAATATTAACTGGGTCAATCCAACAGGTGCGCAGCGCCCCGTTAGCGTCCATACGACGCCCAAACCATACCGGCTCGCCTTCCAGGCCAACCAGCACACATTGGTGGACGTAGAATGACCAGCCGTCGTAGCCGGTCAGCCATGCCATATTCGACGGATCACTGACGATCAATACATCAATGCCGCGGCCGGCCATTTCAGCACGCACCTTCCACAAGCGCTGTGCATACTCTTCACGCGTGAAGGGCAGGGAAACCTGAGTCATCGGGCAACTCACCATCAAAGATCACCAAGAACCGGTGCGCGTTTTTTACGCCAAGCAACGGGGCACAAGGGCGACCAGGCTACCGCCATGGAAGGCTTGCCAATGTCGTCTTAGCCCGATACTAGCACCACCCCGTGGTTGCGGGTCAAAGCCTTTATTTAACTCATGTTGCCGGCTCTCTTAACCGGCCACGCAAAAGCTTCAGCACCGCGCGCTCACCGGGGCCAATCAACGGCTCATTTTCAAGTTTGTTTTCAACCAACTGCCGAAAATGCGTCAACGTACGGTCACCCCGGTAGCTCTCCACCACACGGAGATCAATGTAGGCCAAACGCCTCGTTCTATCGTGACGCGTTATGACTTGCAGCGTGCAGACAACCTCCCCATGATAAATAAATAGAGCGAGAAACACCCATTCACCACGCAGGAGCCGAAATGAAGATTGTTGTGCACACCGATGATGCCACTCAATGGCGCGATGCCCTTTCCAAAGCGCTTCCTAACGCAACGGTCGTGACCAGCGACGCTCCCGAAGAGACACGACAAGATGCTGACTATCTTGCGGTATGGAAAGCCCCTGCGTATCTCTTGAAAGAGCAGACTCGGCTTAAAGGCATCATCAACCTGGGCGCAGGAGTAGATTACTTACTCGGCACGCCAGGGCTGCCCGCCAATATTCCCATCGTGAAGCTGCGCGATGCGGGCATGAGCGAGCCAATGGCCGACTACGTACTGTATGGCGTCTTACATTTTTACCGCAGTATGGACCGTTACACCGATCAGCAAGCCAACGCTGAATGGCAGCCGCAACGCTTGGCAGATAAAGCTGATTGGCCAGTAGGTGTACTCGGCCTCGGCGCTATCGGCGCGCACGTTGCCAGCGCCTTGCAGCAAGCGGGATTTCCGGTGCTGGGCTGGAGTCGTTCACCCAAAACTATCACAGGTGTACAGTGCCTACATGGTGAGGAAGGACTGGTCGAGCTTCTTGGCCAAGTGCAGAGCGTGGTTACTATCCTGCCCGACACCCCCGCCACGCACGGTATTCTCAACGCCCAGCGGCTCGCTAAACTGCCCAAGGGCGCCAGCGTGATCAACCCAGGCCGAGGCAGCTTGATTGATGAACAGGCGCTTCTTGAGGCACTGGGTGATGACGCTACGCCAGGCCACTTGCGCGGCGCGTTGTTGGATGTTTTTTGTGAAGAGCCGCTGCCCGCTAAAAACCCCTTATGGCAGCACCCCCGCGTCATCGTCACCCCTCACATGGCAGCGCCCACCCCGGTGAATGATGCGATTGACCAGGTCATTGCCTACCTGCATGCCTTTGAGGCGGGTGAAGACCTGCCTACGGTTAACCCCACACAAGGATACTAAGTCCGTTAAAACCTGCATGGCCGCCTCTGCCTACACCCAGCGGGAGGCGCTTCTTTCATAGTGATACACCACCAGCATCACGGGCGCATCAAATGTTAAGATACCCACTAAAGGCGCTCGAAATATATGCCAGGCCATGGAAATGCATGACAGGTATGCAAGCAGGCCTTTGAACCCAAGACGGCTCAGCTTATTGGGTTTATTTGCAAACAGCGCTAGCTAGCAGGGACCGCTTGCTCATAAGGAGAATCAGGATGCGACTCGCCCATTTAAATGTTGTATCGGCTTGTATACGACTGTGCACCGCTTGGCTATTACTCAGCGCTGTACCGGTCAATGCAAGCGAAGAAGCCGCCAGCACTCTTGCAGACATAGTGCCATTTGAAGCGCAATACCGGCTGGAAACCCGCAACTGGCCCAGTGCAACGATTACCCATACGCTCAGCCAGGAAGGCCAGCATTGGCTAAGCGATATGCGCTTTTCATTGGCCATAGTCAGCGGCCAGGAGTACAGCCGCTTTTCAGCGGATGATGACGCCGTCCGTTCACTGCTTTTTAGCAGCAGCTACTCGCTTCTTGGCGTAGGCGACAGCTATCGATTAACCGATAACGATATTGCGACGCTTGATCGTCAAGCCGCGCTGGTTGATCTCTCTCGACGGGCAGGCCATGAAACGTGTACGCGCAGCGCACCGTGTGATCTCGATTTTGTTGACCACCGCGGCCGCGATGAGCACTTCCAGTACTACGCTACGCCAGGCACGCACATCGTCAACGTGCCCGCTGGTGAGTTTGAGGTACAGCAGGTCATTTTGACGAATATCGAAAAGCCTGACCGCCATCTGGAAATCAACTTTCACCCGGACTGGCCCGGCCTGATTGTCTCGGCGGAGTATCAAAAAGAGGGTCGCCGCCAAACCCGCATCAGGCTTACTCAATTTAACCCTTAAGGCGCCACACCCTACATGCTGTCTGGATTATTGATTGTTCTTCTGCCTCTGATAGTGGGCTATTTACTACGCATTCGCTCTCCTTACCTCCAGCAATTGATCAACCGTGCCGTTAGCGGCTCGGTTTATCTTATTTTGCTCTTCATGGGGGTAAGTCTTGCCGGGCTTGAAAATCTAACCAGCCAGCTTTCGCGGCTGGGGGGCAATGCATTGCTGCTGTTTAGTATTACCACGGCGTTTAACCTGGCCGCTTTATGGTGGTTGTCTCGCCGGGTAGCACTACAAACGGGGGATTCACCTGTCGTTAAAAACGCACCGACCAGTAAGCTTGCCGCCATGCAAGGCTCGTTACTCTTGCTGGCCGTAGTGACGGTCGGCGTTATTACAGGCCTGCTGCTGGGCCCAAGGCTAGGCGAGACGCTTTTTACCGCCGCAGACCTGTTAGCTGAATGGGTGCTTTACGCGTTGCTAGTGCTGATCGGCTGTCAGCTACGCAACTCCGGCATGCCGCTTAAGCAAATTCTGCTCAACCGGCTGGGGCTTGCTATTGCGGTAACGCTGGCCGTTAGCTCGCTACTGGCGGGATTGGCTGCCGCCCCCTTGCTCTCGCTTAGCTGGAATGAAGGGCTCGCCATGGCGTCTGGCTTCGGCTGGTATTCGCTTTCAGCCATTTTAATTGGCGACCAGCTAGGGCCGCTAATGGGCGGCGTGGCGTTTTTTAACGACCTTTCCCGGGAACTCCTGGCGTTTATTTTGATTCCGCTAGTGATCCACCGCCACACCGCCCTTGCCATTGGCTACGGCGGTGCCACGTCAATGGACTTTACCCTGCCTGTGATTCAACAGCACGGCGGCGTCGCCTGCGTGCCCATCGCGGTGGTTAGCGGATTTATTCTTTCGCTGCTCTCGCCCCCTTTGATTCTGTTTTTCCTCTCGCTTTGACGCTTCATTGCACGCTACAAAAACGCTGTGAGCTCCCCCCCACAGCGTTTTAAAACTACTCCCGTTTAATACGTGCTGTAGCTCTCCAGCTTGCTGTTTAGGTGCATACGAACGTTAGCGCTGCGGTCATCAAGGGAGTGCTGAATGCCATCGGTGTCATGCATTTCCATTGAACAAGTGAAAACGGGAGGCGATTAAGCGCCTGCTTTTGCCGCCCGCGCGGCGTGAAGTTTCTTGTAGCTTTCAATCAAACGTTGATGACGCTCCAAACCATCAAGCTGCATGTTGGTGGGCGTCAGACCGTAAAAGCGCGCGCTGCCTTCCACCGAGCCGACAACCGCCGCCATGGTCTCTTCGCCAAACATGCGCTGGAAGTTGGGCAGGTAGTCGTCGATTTCAAGCTCGTCGTCCAGGGCAATTTCCAGCGTCGCGTTCATCGCCTGGTAGAAGAGACCACGTTCAACGGTGTTGTCGTTGTACTGCAGCAGCATCTGCACACAATCAAGTGCTTCTTCATGACGGCCAAGCGCCAAGTAGACCAGAAGCTTAAGCTCCAGAATGGTGAGCTGGCCCCATACCGTGTTTTCATCAAACTCAATGCCGATCAGGGTGGTGATATCGACGTGGTCATCCATCTGGCTCTCTTCGAGGCGCTCGACCAAATCGGTGAGCTGGTCATCCTCGAGTTGATGCAGATTGAGAATATCCTCACGGTAATCAAGTGCCTTGTTGGTGTTATCCCAGATCAAGTCTTCAATCGGATACACCTCAGAGTAGCCCGGCACCAGAATACGGCATACCGGCGCACCGAGATCCTCATGGACCGCCATGTATACCTCCGCCCCCAACTCCTCGAAGATACCAAATAGCGTTTCGGCCTCTTCTTCGTTGGTGCCGGAGAAATCCCACTCGCTGAACTCGAAATCCGCCTTGGCACTGAAGAAGCGCCAGGAAACCACACCAAAGGAGTCGATAAAGTGTTCAACAAAGTTGTTGGGCTCGGACACGGTCTGCGAGTTGAACGTTGGCAGCGGCAGGTCGTTCAGGCCTTCAAAGCTGCGACCCTGTAAAAGCTCGGTCAGGCTGCGCTCTATCGCCACTTCAAAGCTTGGGTGGGCGCCGAAGGAGGCGAACACGCCGCCGGTGCGCGGATTCATCAAGGTCACGCACATCACCGGGAACTGACCGCCCATGGAGGCGTCCTTTACCAGCACTGGGAAGCCCTGAGCCTCAAGCGCCTTAATGCCTTCGACAATATTCGGGTACTTCGCCAGCACATCTTGCGGTACATCCGGCAGGGTCATTTCCTGCTCCAGAATTTCCCGTTTGACCGCCCGTTCAAAAATTTCCGACAGGCACTGCACCTGAGCTTCCACCAGCGTGTTGCCCGCACTCATGCCATTGCTTAAGAACAGGTTTTCAATCAGGTTGGAAGGAAAGTAGATCGTCTCGCCATCTGACTGACGCACAAAGGGCAGCGAGACAATGCCGCGCGCCTCATTGCCGGAGTTGGTATCAATCAGATTCGAGCCGCAAAGCTCGCCTTCCGGGTTGTAGATCGCCAAGCAGTGCTCATCGAGAATTTCAGCGGGCAGTTCATCGTTAGGCCCTGGCTTGAACCACTTCTCATTGGGGTAATGCACGAATTCGCTATTGGCGATCTCTTCACCAAAGAACTGATCGTTGTAGAAGAAGTTGCAGCTCAAGCGCTCAATAAACTCGCCCAGCGCCGAGCACAGTGCGCTCTCTTTGGTCGCGCCTTTTCCGTTGGTAAAGCACATGGGCGAGGCCGCATCGCGAATATGCAGCGACCAGACATGAGGCACGATATTACGCCAGGAGGCGATCTCAATCTTCATACCAAGATCAGCCAGCAGTGCGCTCATATTGGCGATGGTATCTTCAAGGGGTAAATCCTTTCCCTCGATATAGGTGCGCTCGCTGCCTTGCGGGGCGCCCATCAACAGCGCTTGGGAGTCCTCATCGATATTCTCGACGGTTTCGATCTGAAACTCAGGGCCGGTTTGAACAACCTTCTTGACCGTGCAGCGATCAATCGAGCGCAGAATACCCTGGCGATCCTTCTCGGAAATATCTTCGGGAAGCTCGACCTGTATCTTGAAGATCTGCTTATAGCGATCTTCCGGATCAACGATATTGTTCTGCGAGAGGCGGATGTTTTCGGTGGGAATATCCCGCGCGTTGCAGTACACCTTCACAAAGTAGGCGGCGCACATAGCGGATGACGCCAGGAAGTAGTCAAACGGGCCAGGCGCCGAGCCGTCGCCCTTGTAGCGAATCGGCTGGTCTGAAATAACGGTGAAGTCGTCGAACTTGGCCTCGAGGCGGAGGTTATCGAGATAGTTGACTTTGATTTCCATGAGCGGGCATCCAGAGCAATGAGTGTGCCTGGGCGGTTGAAAACAGAGCCCTCGGCGAATTGCCACCCATTATCCAGTTTTTGACCCGCTTCGTCTTGGTAAGTCTCGTTAAGCGCTTATTCAGCACTGAACAGAAACGGAAGAGCTTCGTCTAGCAGCGTCTCGGGGATCTCTTCAGCAATATAGTGGCCG
Source organism: Halomonas sp. AOP22-C1-8 (assembly GCF_052378905.1). Classification (NCBI taxonomy): domain Bacteria; kingdom Pseudomonadati; phylum Pseudomonadota; class Gammaproteobacteria; order Oceanospirillales; family Halomonadaceae; genus Halomonas; species Halomonas sp. AOP22-C1-8. The sequence continues at coordinate 17,769 of NZ_JBQSYD010000008.1, forward strand.
CAGGGCAGCGCCTTACCTTCCACCTGGGTCGCCACCTTGCGCCATTCGCTTAGTGCATCAAAGCAGGCTTCAATCGCGCCTTCAGCACCCCACATCACTTTTAGCGGGCAGGTAAGTTTTACACCAGCGTCGATATCGGCCTGATCGTGGACTAAGTCGATCGTGGCGCTGGCGCGGTAGTCGCCACAAATGCCGGTCGCGGTGCCGGGCAGTGCCAGGCAGCGTTCGTATTCCTTCAGCGCTTCCGGAGTAAACGGCGCCATCCCGGCACTGCGCGCACCCATCACACTTTTCAGGTACTGGGCCGGGGCGCTATTGATTAGCATTTCAGGCAGCGGCTGGGGGCGAATCAGAAAGAACCAGTGCCAATAGCTGCGCGCAAAGGCCTCGTTGGTGCCGCGGTACATGGCAAGGGTCGGCGCAATATCGAGAAGCACCATACGCTCAACGCGTGAGGCGTAGTCAACACCCAAGCGGTGGGCGACCCGCGCACCGCGATCATGCGCCAGCACTTTGAAGCGCTCGAACCCCAGATCACTCATCAGCTCGGCCATATCAGCTGCCATGGTGCGCTTTGAATAATTGAGATGCTCGGCGTCATCGTCGGGTTTGCCGCTATCGCCGTAGCCGCGCAGGTCGGCGGCTATTACGGTGAAGTGCTGGGCAAGCGTTTCAGCCACCTTATGCCAGATCACATGGGTTTGCGGGTGGCCATGGAGCAGCAGTAACGCGGGGCCGTGGCCTCCTATACGAAAAGCAATACCAACACCCTTTATGTAACGCAAATGCTTTTCAAACCCTTGGAACATGGCAGGCTCCTGGCTCAGTAATCGATATGAATAAACCGGTGGCTTAAAGGGTTGCTCATTCAACTGGCGACGTCAGCACCTGCTCGAACAGCAGCTTTTCAAACACTTCCATGGGAGCATCCGACTTCAGCGTCTTGGCACGCAAAATTGCCCCTTCCCAGCCGGAAAGAATAAAGCTTGCCAACTGATGCGGGTCCAGTGCTTGAGTGAGAGCCCCCTGGGCCTGGGCTGCCTGCAGGCAGTGAGCAAAGCGTGCTTCCCAACGCAGGAACGCGTGATTAAGCGCCTCGCGAAAGCGAACACTCTGCCCTGCCATCTCCTGACCTAAATTGCCGATCAAGCAGCCGGCCGCATGGTCGCGCTCGCTCATGTAAGCACGGCTGGTGGCAAAGTAGCGCTTCAGGCGGTCAAGAGGGGGTGTCATCGGATCTTCAAGCAGAGCGACCAGACTAGCATCATAGTCGTTGGCAAACCGCTCAATCACCGCCAGGCCAAAATCTTCCTTACTGGAAAAGTAATGGTAAAACGACCCCTTGGGCACGCCGCAGGCGTTAAGTACGGCATTAATGCCCGTTGCATTATACCCTTGTTGGGTAATCAGCTCAGCACCAGTATCAATTAACTTATCGCGGGTGGCGGTGTTTTTCATACGCTTGCACAAGACTCATCGGCCGGACGGTATTTATGAGAAATAGGTGTCGTGATAAGTCGCAGGCGTTTAGGTTAGCGAAGAGTTGCACGCTATTTTCATAATGCTTACCTAATCTCTGCGAGCCAGTGCGTGATGCTAGCATGATACGCTTCTTATACCGGAATTTTCGCTTTTACTACGTTTTCGCTCTTGCAACGGGTACTCCGTGTTAATAAAACCTCATGACTCTTTCTCCTCGATGCAACAAGGCCGTGTCCGTTTAGGCGCCGTGCTGGCCCTGTTGGTGTTTGCCATCGGCTTAGCCTGCGCCTGGTGGATTATCAGCCAGCCGCCACGTATTGAGCGGCGGGCTCCCCCGCCACCCACGCCGCCTGTCGTCAATGTCATGACAGTCGAACAGAGCGCCCTATCGCCTCTACTGAGCGGCTTTGGGCGAGTAGAAGCCGAGCAGACAACCCAGCTGGCCAGCCGCGTGGCAGGTCAGTTGGAACGCTTTGGAGAGGGCGTTTTTCCAGGCCAGGTCGTTGAGGAAGGTGCGCCCGTTGCGTATATCGACCAGGCCGATTTGCGCCTTGCCCTGGAGGACGCCGAGGCCCAGCTAAGCAACGCCCAAGCGCAGGTGGCGCTTGAAAATGCCGAACAGCAGCGCGCCCGTAGTGAGTACGAGTCGTTTGGGCGCCAGCTTTCCGCCGAGCGACGCTCGCTGGTCCTGCGCGAGCCTCAACTTCGCCAGGCCCAGGCTCAACTGACTCAGGCACGTGTAATACGCGACCAGGCAGCGCTCAACCTTGAGCGCGCAACGTTGACCGCCCCGTGGAAGGCGATGGTGCAAGAGCGCTTGGTGGGCGCTGGCAGCCTGCTAAGCCAAGGAACCGAGGTGATTAATCTGGTCGGTGTTGAGCAATTCTGGGTGCGCGCCTCATTGCCCGGCGATGCACTTGAATGGCTGGCGCCGGGTAGTCAGGTCACGATTACCAGCCGGGGCTGGCCAGAAGGCGCTTCGCGGGAAGGCGCACTGATATCGATCTTACCTAATCTGGAAGAGAGCGGACTTCAGGCACAGCTGTTGATTGCGGTGAATGACCCATTGGCGCTGGACACCGATGGTCCCGCGCTGCGCTTGGGCGATGTAATGCGAATAGCCTTCCAAACTCAGGCGCAGGAAGACCTGATTGCCCTGCCCTCAGCGGCGCTACGCCCGGGCGAGCGCGTTTGGTGGGTGGACGATGAAGACCGCCTACACAGCACAACGGTGTCGCTTGCCTATCGGGGTGAAAATGAAGCGCTGGTGCGCAGCGGCCTGGAGGCTGGTCAGCGCGTTGTCACTTCAGGACTTGCCCAACCCCAGGAAGGACAACAGGTTCGCGTTCGCTCGCGCAACGATGCGCCCACCCGTGATGAGGAGAGCAGCTAATGCGTCGCGGCCCGCTTGCCTGGATGATTGACCATGGCGTTGCGCCTAATCTGCTGATGCTGCTGTTTATCGTGGGGGGCCTTATGGCATCGCTCGCGATTAAAAAAGAGGTCTTTCCTGAGTTTGAAATTGAAATTGTTCAGGTCAGCATCAGCTACCCCGGCGCCACGCCAGAAGATGTCGAGCAGAGCCTACTACTTCCCGTTGAAGCGGCGGTATCGAATGTAGAAGGTATTGACGAGCTGACCTCCAGCGCTGGTGAAGGCAGCGGTATGGTCAGCGCGACGCTGATTGACGGCGTCGATGTGATGCGCGTTTATCAGGATATTCAGCAGGCAGTCAATGCCATCACTACCCTACCCAGTGCCGCCGACCCGCCCCGCTTCACGCTAGCGGGCGGCTCGCGCAGTGTGGTCAGCCTTCAGGTTTACGGCTCGGTTGGGCTTGCCGCCCTTCACGACGCCGCCGAGGATGTGCGCGCTGAACTGCAGGCCGCTGAGGGTATTTCACGCGCCGAGCTTTCGGGTAATCGCGAGCGCGAGATCCAGATTCACTTGGATGAAGAAGCTATTGAGCGCTACGGGCTTGATCATCAGCAGCTTGCCAGCCGCATTGGAGCTGAAGCGCTGGACCTGGCAAGTGGCCAACTCACCACGGCTGAAGGCGAGTGGCTGGTGCGCTACCAAGGCCGACGCAACAGCGCCGCCGAGTTTGCCGACCTGCCAATCCTTACCACTGCCCAGGGCACGCCCATTTTGCTGGGTGATATCGCCCGCGTGAGCAACGGCTTTGCCGAAACGGATCGTGAAGAGTTTTACAATGGCGAGCCGGGCCTATCGGTCAACATTTATCAAATTGGCCACCAAACCCCGACCAGCATTTCCGAGGCGGTCTACGGCGAACTGGAGCGCTTGCGAGCGGGGCTACCGCCGGGCGTTAGCCTGGACGTTGCACGCGACAGCTCGGAAATATACGAGGACCGCTTAAGCCTGCTGTTAAAGAATGCCTGGATGGGTCTGGCGCTGGTGATGGTACTCATGGCGCTGTTTCTTGAAGCGCGGCTAGCATTTTGGGTCACGCTGGGTATTCCTACGGCCTTTTTGGGCGCCATGCTGTTTCTGCCCTGGATCGGCGTCTCGCTGAATATGATGTCGATGTTCGCTTTCATTATCGCGCTGGGGATCGTGGTGGATGATGCGATCATGGTGGGCGAAAACATCTACAGCTATCGTGAGGAAGGCTACTCGCTGCGCGATGCGGCGGTCAAAGGGGCAGGTGAAATTGCCGTTCCGCTCACCTTTGCCATTTTGTCGAATATCGTGGCGTTTCTGCCCCTGCTGTTTTTACCCGGCTTTTTGGGCATGCTGTTTGCCACTCTGCCCGTGGTGGTCGTCACGGTGTTTTTGATCTCCTGGGCCGAAGCGCTGTTTATCCTCCCCTCCCACTTGGCACATAGCCGTAAACCGCGTGAAACACCGGCTTGGCAGCGGCCGCTGGAAGCGTTGCGCCAGCGCCTGCAGGGCGGGCTGCATCACTTCACATACCATCAGTTTGAGCCGTTTCTACAACGCGCACTTAATCAACGCTTACTGAGTGTCTCCATCGGTGTTGCGGTGCTGGTGGTAGTGCTGGCATGGTCCATGAGTGGACGGTTGGGCTTTTCACTCATGCCGCGTGCCGAATCCGATCAGGTTCAGGCAACGGTAACGCTGCCGATTGGCACCAACATCAGCGTTAGCCGAGAGCTTAGCCAACAGCTACTGGACGCCGCCCAGCAGCTGAGCGAGCGCGAAGAGACGCTAGCCTTTAGCAGCACGCGCAGCCGCTTGGATGGCGAAGAGCTGCAGGTACGGCTCGATATCGCAAGTAGCAGCCTGGACGCCTGGCCGCCTTCACGTATTGCAGGTGAATGGCGCGAGCTGGCGGGGGATTTAATTGGCGCTCAGTCGGTACGTTTTGAGTCAGATTTTGGCGGCCCCGGCAGCGGCGCTGCGCTTAGCTTGCGCTTATCTCACCCCGACACCCAAGTGCTGGAAGCCGCCGCCGCCCGGTTGGCCGAAGTGCTTGGTGAGTATGAGCTAACCGATATTGACAGCGGGATTGGCGATGGCAAACCTCAGCTTGAAATGCGCCTTTCCGTAGAAGGCCGAGCGCTGGGCCTGACCGGCAGCGACCTGGCCCAGGCACTGCGCGGACCTTTACAGGGCGCCACGGCGGTTGAGCAGTTTGTGGGGCGTAGCGAGATCAGCGTAGAGGTGCGCCTGCCCGAAACCGACCGCGCGAGCTTAAACGAACTTTACCGCATGCCCGTACGCACGCCCGACGGGCTTAGTGTTCCGCTTTCTCGCGTGGCAGACATTACCTTAAGCCAAGCCTCAAGCAGCCTGCAGCGCATAGATGGCAGGCGCATTATCACCGTGACGGCGGATTCAGAGGGCGACCAAACCATTAACCAGGTGCTGGCCACCCTTCAAGAAGACGTGTTCCCAACGCTTACAAACTCTTGGCCGGGGCTTGAGGTCAGCCTGGGCGGCCGCCAGCAAGATACCGCCGACAATCTGGCCGCCCTTCGCACCGCCATGTGGCTGATGCTGGCCGCCCTTTACGCACTGTTGGCGATTCCCTTCAGAAGCTATTTGCAGCCCTTATTGGTGCTTGCGGCCATTCCGTTTGGCGTTGTTGGTGCTGTGGTGGGCCACATGATTATGGGGTTTGGGCTTTCGATTATCAGCCTGCTGGGCATGCTGGCGCTTTCCGGCGTGGTGATTAACGATGCGCTGGTACTGATTGATTACGCCAACCGCAAGCGGCGCGAAGGGATGGCGCCACGCGCTGCCATTGTGGCGGCTGCTACCCGGCGCCTGCGGCCTATCATGATGACCACACTTACCACCTTTCTGGGCCTGGCGCCCATGATTCTGGAAACCTCGCGGCAGGCACGCTTTATGATTCCCATGGCAATCTCGCTGGGTTTTGGCATGATCTTCGCGACGGCCATTTTGCTGATACTGGTGCCCTGCCTTTACCTGGGTCTGGAGAACTGGCGCGAGCGACTTAGCATGCCTCGGCAACCTCTTCAGGAGGGCACTTCCTGATGGCCGTTACCTTGCCCACTTGGCGTCCTTCCCGGCTAGGACTAAAGCTGTTCTCGGCCATACTCAGCGTTAACGTGGCCATTTCCGCCACCATGTTTCTAGCCGTTTCCTACAGTATCGACCGTGGTTTTATCGACTATTTAAACCAGGCCCAGGAACGCCGTGCCATGCTGCTGGCCGATGGTTTGATTACCCGCTGGGAAACCCAGCAGGACTGGCGCTGGCTTGAACACAACCCGGAACGCTGGCCGCATATCGTGCGTTTTGAACTGGGTCAGGAGCATCGTGAACGCCCCTCCCCCTTGGGCGAAGCGCAGGATTTTGCGCTGCGTGCGCCAAACGGTGAGTTTGTGATTCCACCCATGAATGGCCGTATGGGCCCCGGCGATTGGCGCTGGCTCACGCTTCACAGCGACAGCGAGGCCATTGGCTCGTTAGGGTTTCGCCCTCCTCAGCAGATGATGGAGCGCATGGAAAATCGCTTTCTAGAGCTGCAACAGCGCAACCTGGTCATTATTGTTATCTCGATTGGGCTAGCATCGCTGCTGCTGGCCGCCGGGCTCTCGTGGTGGTTAAGCCGACGTACGCGGGCACTGGCTATCGCCACGCGGCGGCTTACCGAAGGCAACTACCATACTCGCCTACCTGAACGTGGTCGGGATGAGCTTGCCCGTTTGGCGCGGGACTTCAACGTACTGGCCGCCACATTGGAAGCCAACCGTGACGCCCGTGCACGCTGGGTCTCCGACACCGCCCACGAACTGCGCACGCCCTTGGCCGTGCTACGTGGTGAAATTGAAGCCATGCAGGACGGCATTCGCCCACTGAATCAGGAAAACCTCAGCTCGCTGGCGCAGGAAGTTGCCCAGCTTGAGCACTTGGTCGCCGATTTACGCCTACTTTCGCAAAGCGATGCTGGCGCGCTTGATATTCATCTGGCCCCCATGAACCTTAGCGACAGCCTGGCCAGCCGCCTTGAAGATGCGGACCGCTGGCTCAATGGCAGCGGCCTTACGCTGACGACGCACATAGCCCCCGGCGTAATGATTCGAGGTGATGCCCAGCGACTGCATCAGCTGTGGAATAATCTGTTGGATAACAGCTGCGCCTACACCGATGCACCGGGCAAACTTCAAGTAACGCTCAACATTGAGCGTGCCCAGGCGGTGATTGTTTGGCAGGATAGCGCACCGGGCGTTCCGGAAAGTGAGCTTTCCCGGCTTACCGAGCGCCTTTACCGTGTTGAAGGGTCACGCAATCGGGCAAGCGGCGGTAGTGGCCTAGGGCTATCCATTGCAAGCGCCTTGGTGATTGCGCATGGTGCAACGCTTGAGGCATCCAATGCGCCGCTAGGCGGGCTTTGCTGGACCTTACGTTTTCCGTTACTGACTTCCCATTAATGACAAGCGAGTCCGCCATGTTCCAAGACGCCCCGCTATTGATTGTTGAGGACGAGCCAAAAATTGCCCGCCTCATGGATGATTATTTAAGCTCCCACGGTTTTAATGTTGCAACGCTGGGTCATGGCGACGATGTAATACCCTGGTTGCAGCAGCACCCCACCACGTTGGTGCTTTTGGATGTCATGCTGCCCGGCAAAGATGGTTTGATGCTCTGCCGGGAAATACGTCAGACGTGGCCTGCTATCGCAATTATTATGGTGACCGCCAAGGTGGAGGAAGTAGACCGACTGCTAGGGTTGGAGTTGGGCGCCGATGACTATATCTGCAAACCTTTCAGCCCCCGCGAAGTAGTCGCCCGCGTGAAAGCGGTACTACGCCGCAGCCAAGCACTTGCCGAACAGGCCCACACCCCTGAGGCAGCGGTTTCAACCCCGGTGACCCTGAATGACGATGGCTGGCAGGCACTAGCCAACGGCCATGACTTGGGCCTCACCGCGGTTGAATTTCAGCTGCTGCGAGTAATGATGCAGTCACCTGGACGAATCTTTAGCCGTGAGCAGCTAATGGACCATATGTACCGAGACAACCGGATTGTTTCTGAACGCACCGTCGACAGCCATATTAAAAAGCTGCGCAAAAAAATCACTGAAGCCCTCCCCGAGCAGGAGATCATTCGTTCGGTGTATGGAGTAGGGTATAAATATCAGCCCGAGGGCTAACCCGCAGGATTAAACATGAAGGCGCTTATAGTAGAAGATAACGACAATTTAGCGCGCTCGATGGCCACAGCACTTAGCGAGGCAGGATTCAACATCACCGTCGCTAACGACGGCGCACACGCACTCCCAATGCTCGTGCAGGGTGGTTTCGATCTGATGGTATTGGATTTGGGCCTGCCTGAATTGGATGGCATTAGCCTTCTACGCAAACTGCGCCATCAGCAGAACACTATCCCCGTGCTGATTATTTCCGCCAGAGACACGCTGGACCAACGCATTTTAGGGCTTGAAGAGGGCGCAGATGACTACCTTTGCAAGCCCTTCTCACTTGATGAAGTAGTAGCCCGAGCCCGGGCACTGGTCCGGCGTGCCAAGCATTTTGGTGGTGAAACACTTAGCTGTGGCCGTCTGGCATTTTTACCCGACGCAATGGAGCTAAGAATTGATGGCCAGCCTGTAACGCTGCACCGTCGAGAGCTGGAAGTAATGGAATATCTGATGATTAATCAAAATCGACTCGTCAGTAAGGACCAGATTATTGATCGACTTTCCACTATGGGCGAGCCGGTCAGTTATGCAGCGGTGGAGACTTATATTTCACGCATCCGCAAGAAAATTGGCTACGACTTCGGCTTGAAAACGGTCCGCGGTTTAGGCTATTACCTAGCCCCCAAAGAAGCCCCCAACCAGGAATCCGACGCTTGATATGCTTGCTATCAAATCGATAAAAAGCCGCCTGCTGCTGTGGATTGGTTTACCGTTTACTGCCCTGGCATTTCTGGCGCTTCTTTCAAGCTATCTATTGCTGACACGCCAGATTAACGAAACCTTCGACGATATGCTGCTCAATGCCGCCGAGCGCTTGGAAAGACGCATCTACACGGTAGACGGCGCGCTACGCATTAATATGCACTATTTTAGTATTAGCACCCTAGGTAGTCGTGGTGAAGGCAAAATATTCTATCGGATGCAGGAAGTAGACGGCGATATGATTGCTGGCTTTCAAGGCTTGGGCGACCCGCCTACTGACCTCTCTGAGCCGGTTTTTTACGACGTGACGTACGCGGGCAACGAGCTACGCGCCGTCGCCCTGACGTTTCCTTTTAGCCGGGGCCGCGAGAACATCAATATTGAAGTGATCGTTGCGGAGTCCAAAGAGGCGCGCTACACGCTTACCAATGACTTTATGGTGACACTCACCGGGTTGACGATTGTTGCCGGAATTCTTGCTATCACCATCGCTCTACTGGCGATCTATCGTGGATTAGCCCCGCTTAATACCGTAAGCCAAGCGCTTCGCCGCCGCTCTTCTCATGACCTTCAGCCGCTTGAAGACGACGCTCCAAAAGAGATTCGCCCACTGATTCTCAGCATTAACCAGCTGATGCTACGTATCCGTCGCAGCATTGAGAGTACACAGCAATTAAATGCCGATGTGTCCCATCAGTTGCGAACGCCCATTTCTGAAATACGTGCGCTAACCGAAATCTCGCTAAAAACGACCCAGGAATCGGCCGTTCGAGCCAACCTTATTGAAATACAGCGTATCTCGGAACATGCCAGCCATACGGTCCAACAGCTTTTGAAATATGCCAAGACCCGCAGCGAGCTGATGGATGAGGCCCATCTTGAAGCCGTCGATCTGGTGGCAATATGCCAGGATGGCTGCGCGCAAACAGCAACCAGCATCTATCAGAAAGGCCAGGAGCTGTCGTTCGATCAGCCTCATACCATTTCCAAAGTGCTGGGCGATCCGATCATGCTGCTCTGGCTGGTGATTAACCTGATTGAGAATGCCAGCCTGCACGCGGGAGGCGCTGAAGCCTATCAGGGTCCAATCGATATCGCCCTAACAACGCAGCAGCAACAGGTAATATTGACGGTGAGCGACCAGGGAGTCGGCGTGGAAGAGGCGCAACTTGGCAAGCTGACCGAGCGCTTTTCCCGCCACAATCCGCACGCGCCCGGTAGCGGTTTAGGCTTGGCTATTGTGGAGCAGATCGCCACCGCCCACGCCGCTCTCCTCTCTTTTAATAACCGACCACAAGGCGGTTTCGCCGTGACGGTGGCGTTTCCCGCTATGCAGCCGCCTGCTTTGCAATACGAATGACCAGCGGGGTCATAAAGATCAGCAGTAACAGGCGCAAGACATGGTGCGACACTACATACACCGGGTCGATATCCATCACCATGGCGATGACGGCCATCTCCCCGACGCCGCCGGGAATCAGCGCCAGCAACACCGCCACAAAAGAAAGCTGGGTCATGCTGGCGACCAGCCAAGCTATGAGCGCTGCGACAATCAGGGCAAACAGTGCATACACCATCCCAAACCGCCCCACGCTGACTACCTGAGACCAGTGGGTTCCTGAGAAACGCGCGCCGACCGAAGAGCCGAGCACCAAAAAGGCCGTGAACACCGTCCAGGTGGGCAGCGAGTAATCCATCCCCAGGTTCGCGATGATGGCGCCTGCGGCCATCGGGCCTAAAAACTCCGGAATGGGAATGCGCAGCAAGCGGGCAAGCCACCAGCAAAGCGGGACCAATAACAGCGGCAGCGCATCCATCAGCGAGAGCGATACGGGCGAGCTTTGCAGCGTGACATCATCCACAAAGAAGCTTGCCAATAGTGCCGCCCCGGATACCACGGTGACCAGACGCAGCGAGTGCGCGATAGCGATCCAGCGCACATCGCCATTGGCGCGCTCAGCAAGCACTAGGGCTGAATTCATGCTCCCTGGGTAGGCGCAGAACATCGCATCCATGGGCCCTACGTTGGCGCGGGTAAAGATAAAGTACCCGCCCACCAGCATAAGCCCCATATAGACCAGCATTGCCAATACACTTGGGTACCACTGCACCAGACTGACCAGTTCACTGGCCTGAATGCGGCTCCCGATAAAGAGTCCCAGCAGGGCAATAGCCACACGGTGCAAGCGCTTATCAACGCCGGTTTTAACACCGCCAAGCGATACCGCCATTACCATAAAAAGTGCGCCCAGCATCCAGGCCAGGGGCAATGAAAAAAGGGTGGCAATAACGCCACCCAAGCAACCCAAGACTAACGTTTTCAGCGTTTTTTTTGCCATTATGTTACGCCTGTTTGGCCGCACGCCAGGCACTAAAGCGCGCCATTAACGGCTGGCTAAACAGTGAAATCAATAGAAGTCCTAGAATCCCCAAGGTCACCGGGCGCTCGAAGACATAGGTGATATCCCCGCCGCTGATTTGATACGAATGGAGCAGTGATTTCTCCGCCAGCGAGCCCAGCAGCATACCGATAACGGCGGCAGGCACCGAGTAGCCATAATGGCGAAAGATCCAACCAATCACTGCAAATACCAGCACAGTGACGGGGCCGGTCATATTGCCGGTCAAGCCAAATGATCCCATAACCGCGAGTACCAGTACCGAGGGAATCAGGTAGCGCATGGGTACTTTGACGATGTTGGCCAACAGCGGGATAAACAGCAGACCCACGACCACCAGAAGAAATACCTGGGCGAAGTTGGCAAAAATGATCGCGTAGACCACATCGGTTTGCTGACGAATAAACTGCGGCCCGCCGGTGATGTTATGCATGGCAAACGCAGCCAACATTACCGCCGTTGCACCACCGCCGGGAATGCCAAGCGCCAGCAGAGTAGCCATTGAGCCGCCTTCAGAGCTGCTGTTAGCGGCTTCTGATGCCACCACGCCCTTCGGGTTACCCTTGCCAAACGAGTCAGGATCTTTATCACGACGCTTGGTTTCAATATAGGAAAGCAAGTTGGAAACCGAGGAGCCAACGCCAGGCACGGCCCCTACTAACACACCTATCAAACCACCACGAATCATCACAACCGGATAGCGCATTGCCATCTTACAGCCTTCAAATATCTCGCTGATTTTCACCTTACGCGAATCGGCGGATTCAACGATGAAGCCTTTGTTGGCAAGCTTGAAAAGTTCTGAGGCCGCAAACATGCCCATCATGGCAGGAATAACCGGAATACCATCAAGCAGATACGTTTGCCCCATGGTGCCACGCGCCAGACCAATTTCACTAAACCCAATGGTTCCCACCAAGAGGCCGACAAAGCCCGCCACCAAGCCTTTAAGTACCTGCTCGCCCTTCAGGCTCGCAATCAGCGTCATGCCCCACAGGATGACCACAAACATTTCGGAAGGGCCGAGCCTCAGCACCAGATAGGAGAGCGGCTGAATCATGAAAAACAGAACGAGATAACCCATCAGCGCGCCCACCACGGAGGCGGCCAACGCCACGCCCAGCGCCTGGTTGTGCTGCCCCTTGCGCGACATCGGGTAGCCATCAAAGGCGGTGGCAATGGCCGATGAAGTACCCGGGATATTCATCAAAATGGCAGGAATACCCGCGCCGAACGAACCGCCGGTAAAAATAGCGGTTAAGAACAGCATGGCCTGAATGAAATCCATGTACATGGTCATGGGCAGGAAGATCGCCATGGCCATGGAAATCTGCAGCCCCGGCGTTGCGCCAAAGATTAGCCCCAACACAATGCCGGGTATTACCACGAGCCAGGGGCCAAAATTAGAAAAGAGCAGGTCCAGACCCTGCTGTACTGCGCCAAAATCAATCATATTGCCTCCTTAACTGGGTAGCAGTAGCAGCGTCATGGGATAGGGCAGCATCTGGGAGAAGAAGAACGCCACGGCGAACCCGAACGCTGCGCTAAAGCCCACCACCGCTAACCAGTTACGCTCACCTTTGAGGATCAAAAAGAGCGCGATGAACAGCACGGTCGCCACATCAAAACCGAGCGTTTCGAGCGATAACACATAGGCACCAAACAGAACTACGACGGGCAGCGTTTGATGTAACGGTTCCTCGTCGGCAGCGATGCTGAATAGCGTCCCTTGCTTTAGGCGTAGCGCCAGCTCAATGGCAATAATCGACAGGACAACGACTGAAAGCGGCAGTATCAGGAGCAAATTCTGGGGTTGTGCCGAGACGCTGATCGCATCCAGCAAATACCACAACGTAAAGGAAGCCAGACCGATGAGAACTAAAAAGTCCCCATAGTCACGTTTCTGTGCAGACATGGTTCAACTCCAGGCTGGCCACATGAAAGTTGACCAGCCATGACAGGAAGATCAGTTAAGCAGGTGTGCGTACTTTTCAAACACAGCGTAGTTTTCGCGCATCAGCTCGTTGGCGCGCTCGGGCCCAATCCAAACACCCCCCATTTCATTACGCTCGAGGTGCTCTTGAACGTCTTTACGGGCCAGCGCGCTCTGGATGGCTGAAGCAAGTGCTTCAAAGCGCTCAGGATGCTGACGCTCAACTTCGCTAGTGACCGCAAAACCACGCATCGAGCCCTGCAGTACCGGAACTTCTACGTCCATCGGTGCCAGCGCTTCGTTGATCGTGGGGGCATCCCACTGGTCGATGCGCTCGTCACTCACGATGGCAAGCGGCGTCAAGAACTCACGAATTCCCTCACTACCCTGTGCACTGATAGAAACGAAATCCACCTGACCACCAGCCACCGCTGAGCGGGCTTCACCACCGCTGTTGTACGTCACGAGGTTAAGGTTTTCTTGAGGAATACCTGCTTCTTCCAGCAGCAGACGGATCATCAGGTGACCGGCTGAGCCTTGAACCACCGCGCCACGCACCTGGCCGCGCTCTTCGCGAATCGCTTCCAGCAACGAAGGAAGATCTTCGTATCCGCTATCTTTATTGGCGGCGATCAGATCCAGGTCGAACCACTGAAAGTTGATATACGAAAAATCATCAACACTAAAGTTGGCACCACCGGTCAGAATCGAGTTGGCTAGGTAAGGAGCAAAGGTTGAGGCATAGGTGGTGTATCCATCGTCCGGCATGTTCAGCACGTAGTTGGATGCGACCTGAGTTCCTGCGCCTGGACGGTTAGTCACTTGCACTGGCACGCCAATCTCTTCAGCGATATAGCCTGACATAATACGCGCCAAACGGTCAGCACTACCGCCGGTACCAAAGCCGACGACCATATTGACCGGGCGCTCAGGATAATCATCTGCCGCAGCGGTAGGCATGATTAACGCGAGTGACGCGGCAACAACCGTGGCACCAGCGAGTAGTGATTTCATATTGAAGCTAAACGGAGCACAGATTTTCTTGGGCATAGCGAGTTCTCTTTTTTATAGAATTATAAAGTCTTCAAACAGGCTACTGCCTGCGGAGGACAAAGCTATCCCACAAACCTTTCACCAACCTTGCATGACGCAAAAAGCCAACTAAAGTCTAACCATATAACTGCTATACGTCAGATATCCCCCCGCCGCATCATCACCGTTATTGCACACTCCGTGCATACGGTTTGCACTCCCCCGCTCGATACTGACATTGTCAACTTACCAAGAGGTACGTTATGAAAATGTCATTACGCCAAGTGTTTGCCCCGGCTCTGCTGGCTATCGCGCTAACCCCACTTGCTGTGGTTGCACAGGCAGACCAGCATGAAGGTCGTCATTCAGGCGCTGACCGCGAAACCTTCTCGCAGCGCATGGAAGAGCGCCGCCATGAAGTGTACGACCGCGCCGGTTTGAACGAGGAACAGCAAACGGCCCTCAACGAGCTAAACGCAGAGCACTTCCAAGCCATGCAGGCGTTGCGTAAAGAGCACCAGGATAAAGTTGCGGATATTCTTTCCGAAGAGGAGCGTGAATCTTTAAAGAACGCCATGAAAGAAATGCGTGACGAGCACCACAGGGATGGTAGAGGCCACGGTAGACACGGCCCGCGCGTTCAGCATGAAGACGCTACGGAAACCGCTAGCGAGTAAGCGCTTTTTTACTGTTAAGTCTTGTCAAGACGCCCGGCTTTTGCCGGGCGTTTTTGTATGCGCGCCTTGCCAAAACCTCACCTACCATTTCCTATCACTATCAAGACTGATTTGTAGTAAGCGCTTAAACAGCGTATTTTATATTGAACGTTCATTCAAAATAAAATGTTTCATCACTTGTCTCAACCAATGGAGTCCGCCTGCATGGCGAAAGACAACCCCTCCCTGCCCTCTCGCGACCGCCTCAACCCCGTGGTTTTTCATGGCAGTATGGCCGGCATATTGATATTTCTGGTGCTCACCCTGCTGTTTACCCAACAAGCCGGTGCATTTTTTAATGCAGCGCTTGCCTGGGTCAGCACCACCTTTGGCTGGTACTACATGCTGGCGATTGTGGCCTATCTGGTCTTTGTCGTGGTGATTGGCATGTCGCGGTTTGGCAGCATTCGCCTGGGCCCCGATCATTCGCGGCCTGAGTTTTCATTGCTTTCCTGGTCTGCGATGTTGTTCGCTGCAGGTATCGGCATTGATTTGCTGTTTTTCAGCGTGGCTGAACCGATTTCTCACTACCTGGCACCGCCCGACCTGACACCCGAAAGCCAGGCTGCGATGCGTAACGCCGTCGTTCAAACCTATCTGCACTGGGGGCTCTCCGGCTGGGGGCTGTACGTGTTGATGGGTATGGCGCTGGCCTACTTCAGCTATCGCCACCGTTTGCCGCTAGCCATTCGCAGCGCGCTCTACCCGCTTCTGGGCAAGCGTATTTATGGGCCTATCGGTAACGCGGTGGATATCACGGCGGTGGTTTCTACCGTATTTGGTATTGCCACCAGCCTCGGCATTGGGGTCATTCAGCTTAACTACGGGCTGGCCTACATGTTCGATGTACCGGAAACGATTACGGTACAAATTCTTTTGATTGTCCTGGTGGTCATACTGGCAACCATTTCCGTGGTTACCGGGGTCGAAAAGGGTATCCGCCGCTTATCCGAGTTTAATATGCTGCTGGCACTCTGCCTGATGCTGTTCATACTGTTTTCAGGCGACACGCTGACACTGCTCGATAAGGTAGTTAACAACGCCGGTGACTATCTTTCCGGCTTTGTGGCGGCAAGCTTTGACACGCACGCCTTTACCGATGATGGCGCCCAGGAGTGGAAGATGGGCTGGACGATCTTCTTCTGGGGTTGGTGGATCGCCTGGACACCGTTTGTGGGTCTTTTCCTGGCGCGTATTTCTCGTGGTCGCACCATTCGCCAGTTTGTCGCCGGTGCGCTGTTTATACCGCTTGCCTTCATTATGGTATGGATGTCGGTATTGGGTAATAGCGGTATTGAGCTGGTCGCCAACCAGGGCGTGGCAGCACTCGGCGAGCAGGCGCTTAATACACCGCAAACTACGATTTACACCCTACTTGAGTACTATCCTTACGCAGCCATCACGGCAGCGGTTGTCACGATCCTGGGCGTTGTGTTCTTTATTACCTCCGCTGACTCCGGCGCGCTGGTGCTGGCTAACTTTACGTCTATCTTAAGTGACGTTAACCACGATGCGCCCATCAAGCTGCGCATTTTCTGGTCGGCCGTGATTGGCCTGATCACCATTGCTCTACTGATGGCCGGTGGGCTTAACGCTCTGCAAAGCGCAGTAGTGATTACCGCGCTACCCTTCTCGGTGGTAATTTTTGCGGTCATGGTGGGGATGTACAAGGCGCTAAAACTTGAAGGCAACAAGGCCGATGCACGCCGCGCCATTACCGGCAGCGCTCCAGGCGGCGATTGGAAGGAGCGCCTGGACCGCGCCCTGGACACATCCAACCGAGCTGGCGCTGCTGCAACCATCAAGCACTCGATTCGCCCAGCCATGACTCAGTTTGCCCAAGAGCTTGAAAGCCGTGGCCAGCCCGCCAATGTGAGTGAAGAGCAGTTGGAAGGCGAGCCGCTCCCCAGGCTAACGCTGCAGGTGGATTTTGGCGATGCCACCAGCTTTGTCTATCAGGTGTATCCACACCGGATGCGCACACCGAGCTTTATTGAAGCCGACGATGACTTCTATGTGCGCCTGGATGTCTATCTGGCTGAAGGCGGGCTGGATAAAGACCTGAACGGTTATACCCGTGGCCAGGCGATTGGCGACCTGGTAGGCGAGTACGAGCGCCACCTGCACTTTTTGACCCTGGCAGGCCAGGAACGCGGCACCGTACAACCCATGCCTGGCAGCATCGGCGAACCGCCGGAGAATGCACAGCTGTAACCGTGATCGCATTTACCCAAAAGACGAATCCCGGCCTATGTGCCGGGATTTTTGTGCCTAATCGTTCGGGCCTCGCACCCCCGAGGCTGAGAATCAACAGCAGAGAAGGTGTAACCCATTATTCGTCGCAAGCGGGTTGTCAATTAGAGCGTCAGAGGGACAGATAATACCGCTCGGCACCATGCCGAGCGGGGGAACGGGCGCGGATTAGAAAAAACCGAGCGGATTGATGTCGTAGCTGACCAGCAGGTTCTTGGTTTGCTGATAGTGCTCAAGCGCCACCTTGTGGGTTTCACGGCCAACGCCGGACTTCTTGTAGCCACCAAATGCCGCATGGGCGGGATATTGGTGGTAGCAGTTGGTCCATACGCGACCAGCCTGAATGCCCCGACCCATGCGAAAGGCGACGTTAATATCCCGGCTCCATACACCTGCCCCCAAGCCAAACTCGGTGTCGTTGGCGATCGCCAGCGCTTCCTCTTCATCCTTAAAGGTGGTGACCGCCACCACCGGGCCAAAGATCTCCTCCTGGAAGACGCGCATCTTGTTGTCGCCTTTCAGTAGCGTCGGCTGGATGTAGTAACCCTTGTCGTAGCCGGGGTCGAAGCTTTCTTTATCTCCACCGGTCAGAAATTCAGCACCTTCCTCACGGGCGATATCCATGTACGACATGATCTTGTCGTACTGCTCTTGAGAGGCTTGAGCGCCTACTTGCACGTCGGTATCCAAGGGGTTGCCACGCTTAATAGTCTTGGTGCGCTCAAGCACCTTGGCCATAAATTCTTCGTACATGCTCTCTTGAATCAGTGCACGTGAGGGGCAGGTACACACTTCGCCCTGGTTAAAGAAGGCCAGCACCAGGCCCTCTACTGCTTTATCGATGAACGTCGGCTCGGCGCTCATGATATCGGCAAAGTAGATGTTGGGTGATTTACCGCCCAGCTCCACGGTGGAAGGAATAATGTTTTCAGCGGCGCACTTAAGAATATGTGACCCCACCGGCGTGGAACCGGTAAAGGCGATTTTGGCGATACGTTTGCTACTGGCCAGTGCCTGGCCGGCTTCTGCACCGAAACCATTGACGATATTAACCACACCCGGCGGCAGCAAATCACCAATCAATCCCATCAGCACCAGCAAAGACGCGGGCGTTTGTTCAGCGGGTTTAAGTACTACGCAATTACCGGCGGCAAGCGCGGGGGCCAGCTTCCAAACAGCCATTAAAATAGGGAAGTTCCAGGGGATGATCTGCCCCACCACGCCCAGCGGCTCATGAAAATGATAAGACACGGTGTTGGCGTCAATATCGGCAGCGGAGCCTTCCTGCGCCCGAATGCAGCCTGCAAAGTAGCGGAAGTGATCAACCGCCAAAGGAATATCAGCATTCAGGGTTTCACGCACGGCCTTGCCGTTATCCCAGGTTTCTGCCACGGCCAACTTTTCAATGTTCTGTTCAATGCGATCAGCAATTTTTAGCAGGGTATTGCTGCGCTCAGCGGCAGAGGTTTTCCCCCAAGCAGGTGCAGCCTTATGGGCGGCATCCAGGGCTTTATCGATATCGTCAGCAGTAGAGCGCGGAATTTCGCAGAAGACCTGACCATTTACAGGGCTAATGTTATCGAAATACTGCCCATTAACGGGCGGTACAAACTCACCTCCGATGTAATTGCCATAGCGTTTTTCAAACGAGACGACGGACCCATTATCACCCGGATTGGCATAAATCATGAGAAGGCTCCTGAGGATTATGATTATTAAACGTGCCCTAACAGTATTGTTTATTATTGCCAATGACGATATAGCTTGATGCCGGGGTTAGCCCTTATCCCTTGGTAGAAGACGGCCTCTGCCGCCAACGTTTGAGTGCGCTGTGGGTTCGTGCAGCGGTGTGGCGCACTACGCCAAGTGATTCATCAAGTTGGCTTTTTGTATTTCCCTCCTCACGAGCTAACACTTCAAGGCTTTTGGCCTTCGCCGCCAGCGCCTCTGCGCCCATGCTCAACGACTCCCCACGAAGCTGATGTGCCAACCTGACTACCTGCTGCCGAGCCTGTTCGCTAAAAGACGCTTCCGGCGTGGCAAGGTATGCGCTCAGTTGGGACACATAGTCGCTGATCTGCTGATGATATAAAGCAACCAGGTTTATCAAGTGCTCATCGCCCAGACTCTCCTGAAGCATGGTAAGCGTGTCAGCATTCAGTACATTGTGTTCAAAAACATTGTGCTCAAAAACATCGCGTTCAAAAACATCGTGCTCAAACGTATCGCCCTGCACCTGCGCAGGCAGCGTTGTCTTACTACGGGCTAGCGCTGACGGTGATAAATGCAGAGCAAGCACGTCGCCAAGCGCCAGAAGCGAAAGCGGCTTGGTAATGTAGTCGTTCATTCCGGCAGCCAGGCAGCGCTGGCGGTCATTGCCTCCCGCTGTCATGGCAATAATGGGTACGTCCGCCAACCAGCCTCCTTGCTCACGCAGGTGCCGCGTCACCATCAAGCCGTCCATATCGGGCAGCTGTATATCCATAAAGATTAAGTGCACCGGCAAGGACGCCGCCATGTCTAGCGCATCCTGCCCATTCTCGGCACACACGACCTCGCACCCCAAGCGTGACAAAAGCCCGGTCGCGACTTTGCGATTAATGGCGTTATCCTCCACTAACAGCAGTGAACCCGCAAAGTTTCTCGTCTGCTCATTAGGAAGCACTGCCTCGACGGGCATCGCTTTAATCAGCGGCAGCTTGCACCAAAATGTACTTCCCTGCCCCAGCCTACTCTGCACACCCAACTGCCCGTTCATGGCTTCACTTAAGCGCTTACAGATAGCAAGCCCAAGACCCGTCCCGCCGTAGCGGCGAGCGACCGATGCCCCCGCTTGCTGAAAAGGTTCAAATAACGCCGTTTGCTGCTCTTCACTAATCCCGCACCCGGTGTCGCTAACTTCCAGTAGCAGGTGCTCCACCGTTGAAGAGACCCGAACAGTGATCGCTCCGTGATCGGTAAACTTGGTCGCGTTCGCCACAAGGTTAAGCAAAATCTGCCTCAGACGACCCGCATCAGCCATCACCCAACGCGGCACCAGCGGGTCGATATGCATGCTTAACGCCACCCCTTTGGCCCTCGAACGCGGTTCAAATAGCGCTACCACGCTATCAACTAAGGGCCTTAATTCAGTAGGTGACGCTTCAAGTGTTAAATGGCCTGCTTCGATTTTGGAGAAATCGAGAATCTCGTTGATCATGGCCAACAGCTGGTTGGCGCTCTCATGAATCGTGCGCGCGTAATCTTCTACCTGGGCCGAGCTTGCTGGCTCACTGAGCAGCTCGCTCATGCCGATCACGCCATTAAGCGGGGTACGAATCTCGTGACTGACCATGGCCAGGAAGTCGGACTTGGCATGATTAGCAGCCTGCGCCTGCTCGGCGGTCACTTCCAATTGTTGGCTTAGTTGCTCCTGTCGGCGCCGGGCTGTCGCACTTTCACGCATTTCTCGGATCAGGAACGCAATGACCAACAGCACGGCCAGGCTCATACCGACCAGCAGCGTCATTAATAATTTATAGAGCGTGCTTAACACACGGCGCTCTTCAGTGGCAGACTCCGCCAGGTAACCATTGATGGTGATGACAAACCGCTCGGTTAGCTGGGTGAGTGCTTCAAGCTCTGCTTCAATTAAAACAATGGGCAGTTGATCCAGCACCTCATGAGGTGCAAACAAGAGGTCCAGCGGTTCCATCTGCTGGCCTATTTGCGTTAGCAACTGTCTCGCCCCTTCAATATCAGTAATCAGTGAATTGACTTCCCCTTCTTGAAGCAACATAAGACGGCTATACAAAAGTTCAAAACGCATATTCAGCTCGTTTTGTACCACCGGGGGCATCTCTGCACGGGATGCTGAAAGCAAGTGGTTAAGCAGCTGTACTGCATCACGATCGAGTTTATAGGCGACCCATGAGGTATCTTCGCGCAGACTTTGTGTGAGGTTGTCCTGCCGCCAAGAAGCCAGAGCAGCGACTACCAGCGCCGATGCAAACAGCAGCACGGTAATAATGGCCACCAGTTTAAGGCGGCGAGGGTAACGCAGCAGGCGGGGCGAGCGCACGTTGGCTCGGTTAAAGAACATCTATACGCCTAACCTGCCAAACAGCTCTAAAGCGCACTTTTTCACTTAACAGCGTCTCGTCCTGATCAAACGGATAAAGCACCCAAAGAGGCCCGAACTCACGAATCGGGATGTGCTGGTTATTTCGTTTAAGTGCCAGAATGACGTCGTAATCATAAAAATCCTTGATCGGTATGTCAGCCACATAGCCGTTAAGGGCCGATACCTCTATCGCATCCCCCTTGGCACCTACGTGCTCAAGCACATCACGTAACAACGGGCCTGAATATTGACTGACGCCACTTGTCCAAGGCGTACTCGTTTCAAACGCGTGCTGTGGCAGCCCCTCTAACATGTCAATATCAAAGTCGGCACCCGCTTCGGTATTCACATTTACAACATTGCCTCTTACTTCCAGCAAAACGGCACCATCTGGTGCTTCCAAGGGGGTGGACACATCGGCAAATCCAGCCAAGGGAGACCCTAGCACCAGCAGAACCCACCCCAGTAATAATGCTCTCACGATGACATCCTCATATAACTTTGCTCTATAGTTTTCTATTCAACTTTCGATACAAACACCCGTAGAGTATCGCGATCGGCTTACCCAGGTCAGGAAAAAAAGCGACTTTCTATATTAATTACAATTAGACACACCTACACAGCTACTTAAAGACTACTATTTTACTAAACATTACCGTGGGGTTATAAAAAAACTCCAGCTCATATGAGCTGGAGTTTTCATAGTGCCTGATACCTTTTAAAAAGCGCCTAGCGAACGATCATGACGGACACCTTTGAGTGATGAACAACATGCTCAGCATTCGGGCCCAGTACATAGTCGACAAACTTATGCCGAGTATGAGAAGCCATCACGATCAGGTCCACGTCCAGCTTTTTACCCACCTTAATGATGGCCTCCCAGGGGGAGCCATCGACAATAATGCTTTGGGTTTTAACATCCTGCGGAATATTGTCCTGAATAAACGTATGCTGCGCCTCTTTCATGGCTTCATGCGCTTTTGCAGAAAAATTCTTGGGGAAGTAAGCCCCTACCATCGGCATTTTGAGTTCTGGCAGCACAGTGACAATGTGCAACGACGCACCGAAGGTCTGGCAAAGCGTTACCGCCGTGGGCAACGCTTTCTTCCAGGAACCCTCTTCATTCAAGTCCACGGGCAGTAATATTTTTTGGTACATGACAACCTCCCTAGGCCACTGCCGCGCCATCATGATCAGACTTTTTACTACGCCGGCGACGCTGCATGAGCACAACAAAACCAAATATTGCCAACGCCGGTAGCCACATCCACTCTTTCGTCCAGCGGTCTACAGGGGCCAGTACTTCGATAATCTCCTGGTCGAAGTCAAACCCCAGGTCGGCGGCCTGGCTGCCGAAGGCGACGAAATCGACTAGCGTTTGATCACCGTCTACATACAGCTCCATACCGAGGTTTTCCAGGCGCTCCTGGCCCGTATCACCGCGGGGCACCGGGACCAGTACGTAGGTCGTCATTGGCGAGCCAAAAGCATCTTCACCAGCGATTTGTACCCGCAGGTTACTGCCATCCTCGACACGCTCAAGGGCATCAGCAAACTGGGCAGGCGGCACTGACGCATACGGGTCATGTATCTTGTCCATCCAGAAGCCTGGGCGGAAGAGCGTGAAAGCGACCAATAGCAGCAGCAGCGACTCATACCAACGATTGCGCGTCAGCATGTAGCCTTGCGTGCCTGCGGCGAAAATCAGCATCGCCACGGTGGCCACAATAAACACCACCACGCCCTGCATCGGGGTAACATCAATGAGCAGCAGGTCCGTATTAAAGATAAACAGAAACGGAAGCGCTGCCGTACGCAGGCTGTAGTAGAACGCCTGGAAGCCTGTCCGAATCGGGTCCCCTCCGGACACAGCAGCAGCCGCAAAAGAGGCCAGCCCCACGGGCGGCGTAACATCCGCCATAATGCCGAAATAGAACACGAACAGGTGGACAGCGATCAGCGACACAATCAGGCCATTTTGCTGACCCAGCATCACAATCACCGGCGCCATCAAGGCCGAAACCACAATATAGTTAGCGGTCGTGGGCAAGCCCATGCCTAGAATCAAGCTCAGCAAGGCGGTTAAAAACAAAATCATCATCAGGTTACCGCCTGACAGGATTTCAACCACATCTGCAAGCACCAAGCCCACACCGGTTTGCGACACCGCACCCACCACGATACCCGCTGTGGCCGTCGCGATACCGATACCGATCATGTTACGCGCGCCAGTCACCAGGCCGTCCCACAGGTCTAAAAAGCCCTCTTTGATATCGGCGGCCATTTTGCTGCGCCCACGGAAGACGGCAATAATGGGACGCTGCGTCACCATGATAAAGATCATGAACACCGTGGCCCAAAAAGCGGAAAGCCCTGGCGAGAGCCGCTCGACCATCAAGCACCAAACCAGCACAACAACCGGCAAGATATAGTGCAAACCGACCATTACGGTGGGTCGTGTCTGCGGCAGTTTAATAAACTTGGCATTAGGGTCATCCATTTCCAGCTCAGGATAGCGAGACCCGATTTTCAAAAGCCCTACATAAATAATCGCCAGGCCGATTGAAATGACCCATGGCGTTGCCTCACCCAGCAAGGGCTTGAGCCACCCAAGGCCGTAATAGACCACCACCGACAGCCCCATTAACAGCAGCAGGCCGGTTAAAAATCCTATGATTTTGTTGAGTAATGGACGGGCTGGGTTATTGGAAGGCAGCCCTTGCATATTGGCTTTAAGGGCTTCCAGGTGAACGATATAAATCAGCGCAATATAGGAAATAATCGCAGGCAGGAAGGCATGTTTAATAACGTCCACGTACGGGATGCCGACATACTCAACCATCAAAAACGCAGCCGCGCCCATTACCGGCGGCATGATTTGCCCATTCACCGATGAGGAGACTTCAATGGCACCGGCTTTCTCAGCGCTAAATCCCACCCGTTTCATCATTGGGATAGTAAAGGTACCCGTTGTTACCGTATTGGCAATCGACGAGCCGGAGATTAGCCCGGTCATGCCTGATGCCACAACGGCCGCTTTTGCAGGGCCGCCTTTCAGATGGCCTAACATCGAGAATGCGACTTTTATAAAATAGTTACCGGCACCGGCCTTATCGAGCAACGCACCAAACAACACAAACAGAAAGACAAAGCTGGTAGATACACCTAGCGCGATACCAAAGACGCCCTGGGTACCCAACCACTGGTGGTTGATCAACCCTCCCAGGCTGACGCCTCGGTGGGCAAGAATGCCCGGCATGTACGGGCCAAACAGGGAGTAGCCAATAAATATCGCGGCAACCACCATCAGGGGTGGGCCAAGCGCACGCCGAGTAGCTTCCAGCAGCATGATAATGCCGACGATGCCCACCACGATGTCCTGCGTGATAGGGCGCCCGGGGCGCTGCGCCAACTCTGAATAGAAAAGAAACAGATACCCACCGCAAAAGGCCGCTACCGCTGCAAACATCCAGTCTTGTAGCGGAATACGGTCGCGCGGTGAGCGCTTTAACGCAGGATAGGCCATATAGGCCAAAAACAGCGCAAACGCCAAGTGAATAGAGCGTGCTTCAGTGGCACTAAAAACACCGAAGCCGATCATATAAGGGAGTGGAGATGCAATCCATAGCTGGAACAGCGACCACGCTGCTGCAATACTTACCAGCAACTTACCGGGTACGCCGTGAGGCTTCCTTGCCCCTGTGTCACTGGCGGCGACCATATCCTCCAGGTCGCTCTCAGTGGCGTTAGAGGGTTGTTTGTCATCACGCATACGCTTGCCCTGCCTAATGGTCAGCGCTGACAATCAGCGCTTTCAACAAGAAGCGCGGACACCCGAGGTGCCCGCGCTTAAACTTCAAAAGCAATCACTATTGATCCTGGCTAATAGCGTCACACTAGGGTCTTATTCGATCCAGCCACGCTCGCGGTAGTAACGTGCAGCGCCATCGTGCAGCGGTGCAGTTAGACCGTCAGAAATCATGTCTTCTTCGTTAAGGTTTTCGAACGCCGGGTGCAGGCGCTTGAAGCGATCAAAGTTATCAAATACCGCTTTAACCGTTTCGTAAATAACCTCTTCATCCACGTCAGTCGATGAAACGAAAGTGGCTGCTACACCGAAGGTTTCAACGTCTTCGTCGTTACCACGGTACAAACCTCCGGGGATCACAGAACGCGTGTAGTAAGGATACTCTTCGATCAGCGTATCGATTTCATCACCAGTGACCGATACCAGGTTCGCATCAATCGTGGTGGTGGCTTCCTGGATGGAGCCATTCGGGTGGCCTACCACATAGACCATCGCATCGATGTTGTTATCAGACAGAGCTGAAGCCTGTTCCGCCGCATCCAACTGAGATGCCAACGCGAACGTATCTTCGTCCCAACCAAACGCTTCCATGACGACATCCATGGTGTTGCGCTGGCCAGAGCCTGGGTTACCGATGTTAACGCGCTTGCCTGGGAAATCGCTGATATTGTCGATACCCGCATCCGCACGCGCGACAACGGTAAGAGGTTCACCATGCATGGTGAATACCGCACGCATGTCACCCCAGGGGCCTTCTTCTTCAAAGTTGGCTTCGCCGTTGTAAGCACGGTATTGAACGTCAGACTGGACAACGCCCATATCCAACTCACCGCTTTTCATGCCATTCACGTTGGCAACAGAGCCGCCTGTAGAAGGCGCATTACAGCGAATACTGTGCTCTTCGCTGCCACGGTTAACCATACGGCAGACCGACTGGCCTACGACGTAGTAAACACCGGTCTGGCCGCCTGTGCCGATTGTAATATAGCGCTCTTGAGCAACAGCGGGGGCAGCAAACGTAGCTGCTGCGATCAACGCGCCAGAAAAAGTGGCGGTAGAAAACACATGGCGATTCATGGATACACCTCTATCTTGATGTTGTGAGCGTTATGCGTTTTGGAACCACCGATGATCTGTTCCCTCGGGTGATTTTTCGTCCAAAACGTTTTCAAGACAAACTGTTATATTTCGACATCCTGAAGTGCCGACCTTAACTACTTTAGCGAAAAAACCGCTAATTAGCGAAGCCAATACGTGGCTTCAAGGATACGAGCGGCGCCTATTGAAACACGACTCTAACGCTGCGTAACGTTTAGTCACCGTTAATTGCTATGCCTCTTTTGCATAGGGGGTATGAGATAAGCAACCAAACTTCCCGAAAGCCTGCCTGGCCCGTCAAAGGGTTGGTTGCTTAATAAGGTATAGCTCAATAGGCAGGGGTAGCCAAGCCCGCATGGAGGTTCCCTGAGGTTCGCAACCTACACGCCGGCAACAACAACCAGAACCACACCACGCCCTAAGCGTGGTGTGGTTCCTTTTTACCGATTCTTATGGCGATACAAGCGCCGTCGCGCCTTGAAGAGACCTACTGATCGATGGGCTTGCAGAAGCCGGCTTGATCCGGAATCGAAATACAGTCGCCCACTTTAATGCCGCGTTCGGCGAAGTAGCCGCCATTGACTTCAAGGGCCGCCCAAAATGCGGCACCTGCCGGATAGGAGGGACAATTGGCCGGAACACTGGACTCACAGGGAGGCATGGTGTTAATCGCTACGATACGCCCCTCCTGATCGATAAACGCGATATCCAGCACAATGCGCGTGCGGTACATCCAAAAAGTGTTGCCAGCAGGCTGCTCGCTCTCGAAACGAAACAGCATGCCGCGGTTTTCAGGCAGCGATTCACGCTCCATCAACCCTCGCTGACGCTGCGCCGCGCTTTTGGCCACTTCCACTTCCAGCCGGTGTGGGCCTCCGTCACTATGAATAGCCAGAGGCAGTAAATCGCTCTCTGGGTCAGCGCCCTCAGCCCAGGCGAGCGCGCCCCAAACCGTACCGGGAAGCAACGCGACCAAAGGCAAGCCTAACGCAGCTTTTAGCATAAGACGACGAGTCGGGTTCATGGAGGCAGGTCCTTTAATCGGTAAGCTGGTCAATCGTCATGACTTTCATCGTATTGGTACCACCATGAGCATTCATGTGATCACCCCGTGTCAGGATGACATGATCCCCCGGCTCGGCAAGCTTATGTTGCACCAGCAGTTCCAGCGCACGACGATTAAGCTCGGTCGCACTCATTTCTGAGGTATCAAACGGTAGCGACACGACGCCACGATATAGCGCCATACGCCGTTGGGCGATGGGGTTATGGGCAAGGCCGACAATCGGCAAACCAGAACGGATGCGCGAGGCAATCAAGGGGGTATAGCCGGAGGCGGTCATGCAGGCAATCGCGGCCACACCGGTCATATGGTTGGCGGCGTACATCGCAGAAAGGGCAATGGTTTCATCGGGGCGAGTAAAGCCTTCATGAATCCGGTGGCCCGACTCTTGTGCCACCTTTTCACGCTCAGCGCCCAAACAGACACGCGCCATGGCTTCCACGGTTTCCACCGGATAGTCGCCTGCGGCAGTTTCCGCTGAAAGCATCACGGCGTCACTGCTATCCAGCACGGCATTGGCCACATCAAACACTTCAGCGCGGGTAGGCAGCGGCGCCGAGATCATGCTTTCCATCATTTGAGTGGCGGTAATCACCGCACGGTTGAGCGAGCGGGCGCGTTTGATCATGCGCTTTTGCACGCCCACCAGTTTGGCGTCGCCAATCTCAACCCCCAGGTCGCCTCGGGCCACCATCACCGCTTCAGAGGCTTCGATAATGCCGTCAAGCGTTGCCTCATCGGCCACAGCCTCGGCACGCTCAACCTTGGCCACTAGGCCAATCTCCTTGCCCTCTTCACCCAGCAGACGGCGCGCTTCCAGCATGTCTTCGGCATGGCGCGGGAAAGAAATCGCCAGGTAATCAACGCCAATCTCAACGGCGGTTTTTAAATCCTGTTTATCTTTATCCGTTAGCGCCGGGGCAGAAAGCCCACCGCCCTGTTTGTTGATGCCTTTATGATTGGAGAGTTTGCCCCCCACTACCACGTGGGTATGAACCTGCTGGCCTTCTACGCGGGTAACGTCCAGCACCACACGGCCGTCATCCAGCAACAGGCGGTCGCCAGCGCCCACATCCTGAGCAAGGGTTTTGTAGTCGCAGCCCACTTGATGAACGTCGCCTGCATCACTGTCCATCGCCATATCCAGCACAAACGGCTGCCCCTCTTTCAGGGTCACCATGCCCTCTTTAAAGCGGGCAATGCGAATCTTGGGGCCCTGGAGGTCCCCCAGTGCTGCCACACTGCGCCCCAGCTTGGCAGCAATTTCGCGCACCCGTAAAAGACGCTGACGATGATCATCGGGCGTGCCGTGGGAGAAGTTCAAACGTACGACATCTACCCCCGCTTTCAGCATTGCCTCCAAAACGCCCTCACGGTCACTGGCGGGCCCCAGGGTGGCAACAATTTTGGTACGGCGAAGCGGGATATGTGTCTGTGCGTTCATAGTTTTCCTAAACAATCACGGGGTTTGTCATTAGCCTATCAGTATAAGACCACCAGGATGACAACCGTAAGGCGTGTGCACAAGTTATTCGCGTAAATCGACCGTAATTTCGAGCGAATACTCTTCGCAGTTATTACCTTCGCCGCCGCGATCCACCACTAAGAACTCGCCTTCACGCTCAAGCACCGACTGTATCGCATGCCAAGTGCCTGCTCGGTAGTTAACGCCCTGACGGCCGTCGGTAACAAACGCACGCACTGTCTTTGGATCAATCGTCTCGCCTGGCGGTGCGACCACCACAATAAAGCGTTCCTGATGCAGCGGCATAAATGCCTGGCTGCCCAGTGGATGGCGCTCTAAAAAGGTTAACTCAAGCGGTAAGGAAACGGGCTGACTCACAAACAGATTGATCAGCGTGTGGGCGTTTTCACCCAGGGTTTGCACCTTCGCCAGGCCGTGATGGCGCTGGGTACGCCCGGCGTTAATGGCAAACGAGGGTGACTCGCGCGCGTCGATGACCTCGCCAAAAGGCGCGAAGGCCTCACGCGTCAACGGCTCGGCGGTGAGAGTCAGCATGCAGGCCTCCTCATGGCTTTCTTCATTTCAACGAAAACTTCATTTCAGCGAAAGAGCTTGAGCTTTGCGTGGCGGTTGACGTCCTTGTAAAGCAGGTAGCGAAACGGTCCCGGGCCGCCGGCATAGCAAGCCTGAGGGCAGAAAGCGCGCAACCACATGAAATCCCCTGCTTCCACTTCCACCCACTGCTGGTTTAGGTGATACACCGCCTTGCCTTCCAGCACGTAAAGGCCGTGCTCCATGACGTGGGTTTCATCAAACGGAATGACGCCGCCGGGCTGGAAGTTGACGATGGTGACGTGCATGTCATGGCGCACATCGTTAGGGTCGACAAAACGGGTGGTCGACCAGCGCCCTTCCGTGCAGGGCATCTCGCTGGGCGTGATCGCCTGCTCGTTGGTGACGAAGGCTTCCGGTACATCAAGGCCGTCCACGTACTCGAAGGCCTTGCGAATCCAGTGAAAGCGAACGGCTTCGCGGGATTCATTGCGCACTCGCCACTCCACCCCCGGCGGAATAAACGCATAGCCGCCCGGGGCCATGGCGTGGCGCACGCCGTCCAGACTCAGCGACAGCTCGCCCTCGACCACGAACAGCACACCTTCGGCATCCTCCTCAGGCTCAGGCTTGTCGCTTCCGCCGCCGGGCTGCACTTCCATGATGTACTGGGAGAAGGTCTCGGCGAAGCCGGAGAGCGGTCGCGCCAGCACCCAAGCGCGGGTACCCTGCCAAAACGGCAGGTTACTGGTGACGATATCGCGCATGACGCCTTTCGGGATTAGCGCGTAGGCTTCGGTAAAAACGGCCCGATCCGCCGTTATTTGGGTTTGCGGTGGATGCCCACCTTGAGGGGCATAGTAAACCGGATTGCTCATTGAATGGCCTTTTATGAGGTAACGGGCGGATGGTGTTTCGCCCAGTGGCGGGCGATATCGACGCGTCGAGCGACCCATACGCGATCATGGGTCTCTATATAGTCTAAAAAGCGCTGTAGGGCGCGGAAACGTCCCGGGCGTCCCAGCAAGCGGCAGTGCATGCCGATAGAGAGCATCTTGGGCGCTTCTTCCCCCTCTTCATACAGCACATCAAAGGCATCGCGCAGATACGTAAAGAAGTGATCCGCCGTATTGAAGCCCTGCGGCGCAGCAAAGCGCATATCGTTGGTGTCCAGCGTATAGGGCACAATCAGATGAGCGTGATCACTCCCCTGGCTGTCGGTAACGGTCGTCCAAAAGGGCAGATCGTCGCCGTAATAGTCACTATCGTAAAGAAAACCGCCTTCATCCATAATCAGCTTACGGGTGTTGGGGCTATCGCGCCCGGTGTACCACCCCGCTGGCTTCTCCCCGTATAAGCGCTGAAATATCTCCACGGCTTTTTGCAGGTGTTCACGCTCAATGTGTTCGGCTACTTCTTGGTAGTGAATCCAGCGGTAGCCGTGACACGCGACCTCATGCCCCAACTCCTTGAATGCCTGGGCGACATCAGGGTTTCGCTCTAGCGCCATCGCCACACCAAATACCGTTAAAGGCAGCCCCCGCCGCTCAAATTCGCGAAGAATACGCCACACGCCTGCCCGAGAGCCGTACTCGTAGATCGACTCCATGCTCAAGTGGCGGTCAGCGTAACTGGCTGCGCCGATGATCTCGGATAAAAACTGCTCAGAGCCATTATCTCCGTGCAGCACGCAGTTCTCCCCACCCTCTTCATAGTTGAGGACAAACTGTACGGCGATTTTGGCCTTGCCTGGCCAGTTGGCATGCGGCGGTGTACGCCCATAGCCTTTTAAGTCACGCGGATAGCAGAGGTCAGTGGTTAGCGTCATCAGCGGGCCCTTCGGTTATCACCAAGCGTATAAATTCAATTAATTGACCATTATTGTATACAAAATAAACATATTAATAGCCCACGGCAATATTCCCAGGAATGGCTGATCAACCCATCGTATCTCTTATAACTTAAAAAGCGCCAAACCTGAGCGTGTAGACGAATCTATTAGCCTTTTTAATGAGAGTAAAGGCCTTGCTCTTGGCGATAAAGCCCCCTATTTTTGTATACAAGATACATCGGATCGTTTACCTACAGGATCGCGTGCTGTGCACATACATATTATTAACCCCAATACGACGGCATCCATGACCCAAGCCATTGGGCAGGCTGCTGAGCTTTACGCTTCTCCGGGGACCCGCATAAGCGCGTCTCAACCTGAATCAGGTCCGGTTTCCATTGAGAGCCATTTTGATGAAGTGGTAAGCGCGGTAGGCGTGGCCGAAGAAGTACTTAAAGGTGAGCAACAAGGCGGTATTGATGCCTATATTGTGGCCTGCTTTGGCGACCCTGGTCTGCTTGCCGCGCGTGAAGTAACCCGTGCCCCGGTGATTGGCATTGCTGAGGCAGCCTTCCATTTAGCCACGCTAATCAGCACGCGCTTCTCCATTGTTACCACCCTGGGGCGTACCGGCATTATTGCCGAGCACCTGCTTGAGCAGTACGGCTTTCGCCACCACTGCCGACGCATTCGAGCCGCTGAAATTCCGGTACTAGACCTTGAGCACCACCCCGATGCGGCGTTTACCCGAATTGTCGAGGAGTGCTGCCGCGCCAGGGACGAAGATGATATCGGCGCCATCGTGCTGGGCTGTGGTGGTATGGCGAACCTCACCCAACAGATTAGCCACGAAGTGGGTATTCCCGTCGTTGAAGGTGTAAGCGCAGCCTTGAAGCTTGCAGAATCCCTGGTCGGCTTGGGACTGCATACCAGCAAACATGGCGACCTTGCTTACCCACGCCCCAAACCCTTTACCGGTAAGTTTGCCGCCCTATCAAACCTTCCATTGCCGCTTAAATAGCACGCTCATCAGAAGGTCAGAAATTCGTTAATCAGTGCATTCGTAAAAGAACCAGAACGTCCAGTAGTACGCCATGCCGCAAGCATCTTTCAGGCTACAACCTGAGAAACCAACAATACTCATAATCTTGCGAGGACGACATCATGAGCATTTCAAATGCTGCTCTTGCGTCAGAAGACCCTTCTACAGCGCGCACCAAAGCCCTGGGGGGGAGGAAAGCCTGGCCCCCCAGGGTACCCGAATCATGGGGCAAGGCTCCTACTTTCTGGCCTGGTTTGGTGGGTGCGTTTCCATCGGCACCTTTGCCATGGGCTCAAGCGTTGTCGGTACGTTAAACCTGCTACAGGCAACGCTTGCCATCGCCATCGGGTGCTTTGTCATCGGCATTGCGCTGGCGATTAACGGTGCAGCGGGCTACAAATACGGCATTCCGTTTATGGTGCAGGCGCGCAGCGCATTTGGGTTTACCGGTACGCGTATTCCCGGCCTGGTTCGCGCGTTGCCTGCCGTGGTGTGGTACGGCTTTCAAAGCTGGATTGGCGCAGGCGCACTCAACATGGTGTCAGCAACCCTGTTCGGCTTTGATAACCTGGTGTTTTACTTTATTACCTTCCAATTCCTGCAAATCGGCCTTTCGGTGATGGGCTTTCAAGGTATCAAGTGGCTGGAAAATATCGGCAGCGCGTTTATTTTAGCATCGCTGATGTACATGTTTTACGCCACGGTGCAGCGCTATGGCGATGAATTATCCGCCAGCCTGTTCACCATGGAAGGCTCTTGGGGCATGCCATTCTGGGGCGCCACCATACTCTTTTTAGGCATCTACAGCACCATGATGCTTAACGTCAGCGACTACTCGCGTGAGCATAAAAAAGGCACGGCCCAGAGCCTGCTTACCACCATTTACGCCATGTCGATTCTACCCTGTACGCTGTTTATGGGCCTGATCGGCTATATGGTGTCGGAAGCTACGGGCACCGCAGACCCCATTCAGGTGTTTGCCAATGCCGTGGATAACACGCCGCTACTAATGACCACTCTGCTGTTTATCGCCTTTGCCCAGGTCACGACCAATGTACTGAACAACGTGGTGCCGCCTACCTATGTACTAATGGACATCTTCAAGATCAAGTTCCCGGTCGCGACCGTCATTGTCGGCCTGTTAGCGTTTGCCACCTTCCCCTGGAAGCTGGTTCAACCGGGCTCGGCCGCCGGTTTACAGCTGTTTGTCCAAACCTACTCGGCCTTTCTGGGCCCCATCTTTGCCATTCTGGTGGTGGATTACTACATCATCCGCCGCCGCACGTTGGATATCAGCAAGCTCTACGATCCCACCGGCCCTTATCAAGGCGTCAATAAAGCGGCTCTCGTTGCAACCGCGGTGGGCATCCTGGCAGCACTCTTTTTCTCTGCGGTCTCCTGGTACGCCAGTTTAATTCCCGCCGGCCTGACCTATTACCTGCTGATGAAACACTGGCCCGCCTGCCAGCGTTTTACACGCTAACCCTTCCCAATCCGACGGCTGCCTACGTGCAGCCGTGCTGACGATTAATGCAGAGAGACTATGCAGGAGCTATTCTCCTCAGCTCTGGCAGCGTGTTCTACTTTGGCTTGATGCGACAGTTTAGACGATGTAAAAGCGCCATCGGCTTTGTGCCGATGGCGCTTTTTTAGAGTGCAGGCAGCAACGAAAACGTCAGCGCCTAGTGGTTTTTCTCAAGCGTTAAATGGTTGTCTATTTCCTTTATCCTGTCTTCCGTGTGGTGATTGACGTAGAGCACCGTGGTTTCCTTGCCTTCACAGATTTTCTCGATGAGCGCAAGAACGAGCTGGCGGTTCATGTCATCAAGGCCCAGGCAGGGCTCGTCGAGTATTAGAAGCGGCGGGTGCTTCACCATGGCACGGGCAATCAGTAGCAACCGCTGGTCGCCGTAGGAAAGCTTATTGAACGGCTGGTCGGCACGCGTTTTCATACCCAGTAAATCAAGCCATTGGTCGGCAATCTTTTGCTGATTATCGGTAGATTTTGTGTAAACGCCGATACTATCAAAAAAGCCCGAGATGATGACGTTCCTGCAGCTAGTGCTGACACGATACTCCCATTGCAGGGCCGTGGAGACATAGCCAATAAACTGCTTGATCTGCCAGATACTTTCGCCGTTACCGCGCTGGAAGCCAAACACGAAAATATCGTTGGTATAGCATTGCGGGTGGTCTCCCGTGATCAAGGACAACACGCAGGTTTTACCGCTGCCGTTAGGACCACTCAGTTGCCAGTGTTGCCCGCGTTCGATCGTCCAGTCGAGCGAGTCCACAATGACGGTATCGCCGTATTTAATCGTCGCTTGCTTGAGCTTCACTAACGGCTGGTTGGGGTCGAGCGCGGGCAACTGATGGGCAGGGTCGGCCTCGGGCACGCTTAGGTCAGTCGTTTTCAAATGCAGCAGTTGGTAAAGCTCGTTGAAGGCGGCCTCATCCTGGCGGTCTACTGTGAACGCCAGTCGCCCACCTTCCCTACGCGCTCTATTGCCTTGCTTTTTATTCTCTTGCGCCGGGTCTGGCCGGTCCTTATCCAGGTAAGCCACGTGAGTGATGAAGTCCGGCATTTCGTCGAAGCGATTGAGCACCATCACCATGGGGACGCTTTCGATAATAGAGGCAAGATGGGCTTGCAGCATGGCGAGCGTGTCGACGTCCAGGCCATCGAACGGCTCATCTAGAATGAGCAGATCGGGCTTGTTAGCCAGCGCTCGGATCAGCATAACTTTGCGGGTTTCACCCGTGGAGAGTTTGCGAAAGGCGCGGTCGAGGAGTGTCGTTAGGCCGAATTTTTCAACCAGCTCGCCAGCGAGTTCGGCATCTTGGCAGTGCTCGAAAATCATTTCACTGACCGGCGTGCCAAGCGACACGACATCCATGATGTCGGCATCGTCTTTTTTCAGCTCTTCTGCGATAAGCTCGGCCTGCACTTCAAAAGAGACCAGCCCGACGCGCTCGGGAAGCCCTTGAACAGTGCCCGCTTCAATCTTGCCAACGCCAGCCAGTGCCGCCGCCAGGGCCGACTTACCGGAACCGTTAGCGCCGGTGATGACCCAATGCTGGTGAGGTTCGATGGTCCAGTCAATCTCGCTTAGGGTGAAGCGATCATCAAAACTGATCGTCGCATTGTTTAGCTGAATGCTCGCCAAGCGGGTTGAAGGCTCCATGAACATGTTCCTTACATTGGTAAAAAATCAGGGTTCGGAAAGTCTTTATCCAGGGACAAAAAAGCCGAGCATATCGTGGTGGATATCTCGGCTTTCCATTGACTAGCTAACGGTTAACCCGTGGGTTAAACGATCTTCTTCATATCCGCCATGTGGCCACGCAGCACGGCGCCAACAGCTTCCACCGGGTGAGCGCGAAGCGCATCGTTGACCTCGATCAATCGTGCGTTATCGACACCGTTGTCGTCCAGATCAAGGCCTTTACCGATGACATCGGATTTAATGCCCTTCATGAAGTCTGCCAACAGCGGCACACAGGCGTGGTTGTACAGGTAGCAACCGTACTCTGCGGTATCAGAGATCGTCGCGTTCATTTCGTACAATTTCTTGCGCGCGATGGTGTTCGCGATGAGCGGCGTTTCGTGTAGCGACTCGTAGTAGGCAGACTCGGCGATAATGCCCGCTGCGGTCATGGTTTCGAACGCAAGCTCAACGCCCGCCTTCACCATGGCGACCATCAAGATGCCGTTGTCGAAGAACTCCTGCTCGGAGATTTCAACGTCGCCAGCAGGCGTTTTCTCGAAGTTGGTTTCGGCAGTGTCTGCACGCCATTTCAGAAGGTTAGCATCATCGTTTGCCCAGTCTTCCATCATCGTGCGGGAGAAGTGGCCGCTCATGATGTCGTCCTGGTGCTTGTTGTACAGCGGACGCATGATGTCTTTCAGCTCTTCCGCCAGATCAAAGGCCTTGATCTTGGCCGGGTTGGAAAGACGATCCAGCATGTTGGTCACGCCGCCGTACTTAAGCGCCTCGGTGATGTTTTCCCAGCCGTACTGAATCAGTTTGGAGGCATAACCTGGCTCAATACCCTCTTCGATCATTTTATCAAAGCAGAGGATAGAACCGGTTTGCAGCATACCGCAAAGAATCGTCTGCTCGCCCATCAGGTCGGATTTAACTTCCGCGATGAAAGAGGACATCAACACGCCCGCTTTGTGGCCGCCAGTGCCCACTGCGTAGGCTTTCGCTAGCGCAAGCCCTTCGCCTTTGGGATCATTGGCTTCGTGCACAGCGATCAAGGTAGGAACGCCGAAACCACGAACGTATTCAGCACGCACCTCAGAACCCGGGCACTTGGGCGCCACCATGATGACGGTCAGGTCATCACGCACCTGCATGCCCTCTTCTACGATGTTGAAACCGTGGGAATAAGACAGGCAAGCGCCTTCTTTCATAAGCGGCATGACAGCGTTCACCACTGCGGTGTGCTGCTTATCCGGGGTCAAGTTCAGAACCACGTCCGCCGTCGGGATCAGCTCTTCATAAGTACCCACCACGAAACCGTTTTCAGAGGCGTTCTTCCAGGACTGACGCTTTTGCGCAATGGCTTCAGGACGCAGTGCGTAGGAAACGTCCAGGCCGCTGTCGCGCAGGTTCAACCCCTGGTTGAGACCTTGCGCGCCACAGCCAATCACTACCATTTTCTTGCCTTTCAGCGCGTCGACACCATCAGCAAATTCTGAGCTGTACATGAAACGACATTTTGCAAGCTGAGCCAGCTGTTCGCGTAGCGGCAAGGTATTGAAATAGTTAGCCATCGTTTACATCCTGATTAAGTATCATCACGCTATCGATGCACGACACACCGACACGAAAAAAGTGACACAGCCGCTCAATACGGGATCCAGCGCTATGTAAGTGAATCCAATCTAACCAAAAACGACTATTTCTTAAATTGATATATTTGCAACAACACGTCCCTATTTTCACAAAACGCTATTATCATGGCGCTTATGAACTTTAAACTTTTGAAACAATTCCTCGCGCTGGCCGAAACGCTGCATTTCGGCCGTGCAAGCGATGAGTGCTACGTCAGCATTTCTGCGCTTTCGCGCAACATCCGCCATTTGGAAGACGAACTGGGCGTGTCGCTGTTCAACCGCGACAACCGGACCGTGGTGTTGACTCAGGAAGGGCAAAAATTCCTCAAATATGCCCGCGATGCCAGCAGCCAATGGAATTTGATTCGTCATGAGTTAACCGACAATCTTGACCAATTAAGCGGTGAAATCAGTTTGTATGGCTCGGTGACGGCAAGCTACAGCTTTTTGCACGAGCTGCTTCGCCGCTTTCGTATCGCCTACCCGGCCATTGAAATCAAACTGCGCACCGGTGACCCGGAACACGCCATTGCGCACGTACTGGATGGTAAAGAAGACCTTAGCATCGCAGCAAAGCCTGCCCATCTACCGCGAGGCCTGGCCTTTAAGCCCATCGCTACGTCGCCGTTGCTGTTTATTGCCCCGCTGGAACAGCAAGTGCCGAATGCGCCAACCGGCACACCATTCACACCAGCAGAATGGGCGAACACGCCTATGATTCTATCGGAAAGCGGCGTTTCCAGAGCGCGTGTAGATGAGTGGTTTCGCAAGCTAGACATCTCGCCACGTATTTATGCCCAGGTCACCGGTAATGAAGCCATTGTCAGCATGGTGAGCTTGGGCTTTGGTATTGGCGTGGTGCCTAAAATCGTCCTCGACAACAGCCCATTGGTGGGTCGCATTCGAGTACTCGACGTAGCGCCGGAATTAGCACCCTACGATATTGGCTTGTTTACCCTGAAGAAGAACCTGAAAAACCCGCTGGTCGAGGCGTTCTGGAGCTTGATGTAAGCCCTGTTCGCGGCGTTAGCGATTAAGCTCACTTCAGTCCCCAAATATCTGCTGTAGGTCCGGGGCGCTCTCCTCTTCTTCGACCATGGAGAGCGAGGCTTCAATCGCTTTTAGGTGGCGGCTCATAAAGGCTTTGGCGCGCTCGCCGTTGCCGGACTCCAGATAGCCGATCAGGTCGTCATGGTCGTGGGATTCGCAGCCCAGGTGGCCACGGTGGCCATATACCGCAAGAATAAGCGATGAGCGCGAGCAGAGGCGTTCTACAAATTCGGCAAGCGTGGCGTTGCCAGAAAGCTGGGCGAGGCGCACATGAAAATCTGCTGACAGGCGAATAGCAGTGCTCTGTTGACCACTGCGCAGCGCGTGACGCTCCTCGCGGGCCATCTCGCGCAGTTCAGCAGCTTCTTTTTCACCGATTCGCTTTGCCACATCGGGCATTAATCCGCACTCGACAAGCTGGCGGGCATCGAAAACATCCTTGGCTTCATCGGCGGTGGGTCGGGTAACACTGGCACCACGGCGGGGCGTTAGGGTTACCAATTGCTCCAGCGCAAGGCGCTGTAAAATCTTGCGTATGCCGGTACGGCTAATGCTAAACACGTCGGCAAGCGCATCTTCACGCAGCCTGGCACCGGGCTTTAGGCGCTGTTCAACAATCGCATCGCTTACCGCACGATATATAGCATCGTGACGTTCATCGCCCTCTTTTTCTGGAGCAACCCGCTTCGCGGTCGCCTGCGCATCACTCATGTGGCTCTCCTATCGCCTCCTTACTTTGCATCGCGTCATGATATCGCGCTTGGCCTTGCTTGAGTGGGCGATATTACATGACGTTCGGCTAATGATGAGCAATAAAAAAGCGCTGCGTCCAGAGGATCGCAGCGCTTTCAGCGCCATGCAAATGGCTTAACAGGGATTTACTTTTTTGCCGACTCTGCTGACTTCTGAACGTTATCAGCCGCTTTCTGCGTGGCAGTGCTCGCCTTCTGGGCATTTTCTTCGGCCATTTTGGCGCTGTCCTGCATAAAGCTCTGGCTGATAGAGGTGACTTTTTCAGAATCCCCTTTCACCCGCTCCATGAAGTCACTGGCAACGCGCTGCTGGCTTTCCATGGCTTTCTTAAAGCCATCGGCATCTTTAACTTCCAGCCAGGTGCGTGCTTGGGAAATGGTCATATCTGAGTAAGCGCGGGCAGCATCAAGTTGAGCACCCATCAGCTTTTCATAGTAATCAAGCGCTGCATGCGTGTAAGAACGCATGGGTGATACAAAGGCAGACTCGAACTGTTGGGTGTTATTCTCTGCAGTCTTCATCATCACGACATCTCCTTGAGTTAGCTAGCAGGCCGCCGCCCGTTAGTCGTGGAGGCGCTGCTGATGCGTTGGCATTTGCCGCTGCTGTACGTAAACCTAGCAGCGCCTTTTGTGCATCGCAACATGGTTTTTTATATTCTCGTGCGCTACATGCCTCTACAGCTCTCAATATGATTTTAAATCAGCAGGTTATTCGATTTTTAATTTAAATCACGAATCGTGATTGCCTGGCGCGCAACCCCATTATGAGCATCCAGCATACGCGTAAACCACTCAGTAACCGGATCATCGGGTTCGGTCATCGGCTCGAGCGAGACGGTGTGGGTCCACATCATGCTTCCAAACAGTAAGTAATCGATACCGCTGGGTGTTTCGCCATCTAGAAAAGGACTGCCATGTAACTGATCACGTACCGGCGCCAGCACTTGGTAAAGCTGCTGCTTGCCCTGCTCGGGGTTATGCACATCTTCCAGGCGTGCCCCAAAGCGCGCTTCACGGGTTTTACGAAAGTAATCACGATCATCAGGGTGAATGGCGGCCAATAAATCCGGTGCAACGCTACGAAACAGGGCAGGCGTTACGCTGCGCTCGACATAGTATTTAAAAAACAGCGCGCGTTGGTACGCCACTCCTTCACCCAAAACAGGGGCATCGGGATAGGCTTTATCCAGGTAGCGCATTATCTTAAAACTATCGGTAATGACCTGATCCCCATCGCACAGCACCGGGACTTTATCGTAGTCGGCGAACGCCAGCGCCTGCTTGTCCTCAAACCGCCAAGCGATGGTGTTATAGGCCAGACCTTTATGAGCAAGCGCCAGCAATAGGGAGAAAAACGCAGTCGTTCGTCACGGCCACACAGGTCATAGAGCGTACGTGTCATGTTTTTGCCCTTACCGTTAATGAAAAGAGGAAATTTAAAAATGGCGCATTCATCGCCATTGAGCTTAAAGCACTGGCTGGAGAAGTAGCGAGTCTCAGCACTGTCTTTTAGTCTAATAACGACCCTCTTCAATGAAGCTTAAAAACAATTAACAACACATATAAAACAATCATTTATAATTCACGCAAGGGCTTATATAGACCTTACAAACTTGCCCCTTTTGGCAAGACCTGTTTCGTAATAGTGTTATTATTTGCTCTGAGCCGTATCTTTTCAATGTTGCGCTTAGGAAGCCTCTGATTAACGTAATGAGCACAGGTCAGACAAGGCAAAAATCAACGAAAAAGCGGAATTTACAATTTGTAAATGAGCATTTTGATCGGACTCGCGCACGAGATGATTTTTAACGCAGTATGACCAAGCGCAATAGTTAATCAGAGGCTTCTTAGCACTTAAACCATTAGACAGAGATAGCGCATACCCATAAATAAAAAGGCAGTTTTCTTATGAACGAAACAACACTTGCTCTTCTGGCTTTTTTGCCATTACTGCTGGCAGGTATTTTACTCGTTGGTTTTAAAATACCGGCCAAAATAGCGATGCCGATTGTATTCCTCACCGCAGCCACTATTGGGCTGACGGTTTGGGATATGTCATTTAGCCGCGTGGCCGCCTCGACTATCCAAGGCCTTATCCAAACAGCAGGCCTGCTGTGGATTATTTTTGGCGCCATTTTGCTGCTCAACACCTTGAAGCATTCAGGGGGCATTACCGCTATTCGCAATGGTTTTTCAGGCATCAGTCCGGACCGTCGCGTTCAGGCACTGATCGTTGCCTGGCTGTTTGGTTGCTTTATTGAAGGCGCTTCTGGCTTCGGCACCGCCGCCGCCGTGGCCGCACCGCTAATGGTTGCCTTGGGCTTCCCGGCACTTGCCGCGGTCGTAGTGGGCATGATGATCCAATCTACCCCGGTGTCGTTCGGCGCCGTGGGCACGCCTATTATCGTGGGCGTGGGCAGCGGGCTGGACCGCGCGGGCATAACGGCACAATTGGAAGCGGATGGCTCCACCTGGGGCACATTTTTCCAACTGATCACCAGCGAAGTGGCTATTACGCATGGCATCATCGGCATCTGCATGCCGCTGATTTTGGTACTGGTGATGGTGCGTTTCTTCGGCGCCAACCGCTCCTGGAAAGAGGGGCTTTCGATTGTACCGTTTGCCCTTTTCACCGGCATTTCATTTGTGATTCCTTATATGCTGGTGGGCGTTTTCCTGGGCCCGGAATTTCCCTCCATGATTGGTGCCATGGTCGGCCTGGCGATTGTTGTACCGGCAGCGCGTAAAGGCTTTTTACTTCCCAAAGATACCTGGGATTTTCCGGAATCAACCTCTTGGCCGGATGAGTGGATTGGCAACCTGCAAACCAAGCTTGAAGATGTGGCCGGAAAAGCCCCGATGTCTACTTTTATGGGCTGGGTTCCCTACGTATTGCTGGCGCTGTTCCTGGTAGCTTCACGAACCATTGAACCGCTGCGGGTGGCACTCACCTCTATCAGCTTGAACTGGAACAATATTCTAGGCGAAACGGGCGTTAGCGGGGGGGTACAGCCGCTTTACCTGCCAGGCGGGATTATTTTGGCGGTAGTGATCGTGACCTACTTCCTGCACAAGATGAATCCGAGCAAAATAAGCGCGGCGGTATCAGAATCCACCAAAACGATATTGGGCGCAGGCTTTGTATTGATTTTCACCGTACCCATGGTACGTATTTTGATCAATTCAGGGGTTAACGGGGCGGACCTGGTGTCAATGCCGGTAATGATGGCGCAGGCAGTTGCTCATGGCATGGGCAACATTTATCCCTTCTTCGCCCCCACAGTGGGCGCTATGGGTGCCTTTATTGCAGGTTCCAATACGGTTTCTAACCTGATGCTGGCAGAGTTTCAATTTAACGTCGCCCAAACGCTGGGCGTTTCAACTGCCATGATGGTGGCTCTGCAGGCAGTCGGTGCCGCTGCGGGTAACATGATTGCGATTCACAACGTTGTGGCGGCTTCTGCGACCGTTGGCCTGCTGGGCCGTGAAGGTACGACCATTCGTAAAACCATTATTCCCACCATCTACTATCTTGTCTTCGCGGGTATTATTGCGATGGTAGCGTTCTATGTGATTGGCGTTACGGACCCACTTATGTAGAACATCTGATTAGCGTCACCATTTACAACACCCCAAGCCCTGCCTTGGGGTGTTGTGCTTTAAAGAAAAGTACGCGAAAGGAACGTCGTTAGAAAGCTACGCATTAGTTGATGTGCTAATCGATGCGTTTTAGCGAGGTTGCATGCTGCTGGCCGCGTATAACATAGCTTTGCGCGTTTAGCTTAAGCCCTTCTATGGCATCAGGAGAAAGCGTGCGTACTACCCGCGCAGGTGAGCCCACAATCAGCGAGTTGGGCGGAAACACAGCGCCCTCTTTAATAAATGCCCCCGCACCTACCAGGCTGTTTTCGCCGATCACCGCGCCGTTAAGCACCACGGCTTGAATACCGATCAAACAGCCATCGCCTACGCTACAACCATGCAGCATGGCCTGGTGGCCCACCGTGACACCGCGCCCCACTTTGAGAGGATATCCTGGGTCGGCATGCAATACCGCGCCATCCTGAATATTGCTCTCTTCGCCTATTTCCAAAAGGTCGCTGTCACCGCGCAACACCGCTTGATACCAGACGCTGGAGCGCGCTTTTAAGGTTACCTGCCCTATCACGTCTGCGGTTTCAGCAACGTACACGTCGTCATGAATATCAGGCTGGTGCTCACCGAACTGGTAAATAGCCACATCGCTCTCCTTTGATTATTGTCATCGCCTAGGCTAGCGTCTGTGTCAGCCGCTGAGCAACGTGAATCTTTTAGCCAGGTATTTTCATCAGCAAAGCATTACCACGGCTCCATACGCATGGCTGAGCGCTCCAGACGTTCGCTCTCTACTTCCAGCTCCCGTAGCAGCTCGGTAATGCTGGTGAGATGCTCCAGCGCCACCCGCCTGGCCTGTTCGGCGTCGCCGGCGACAACCGCATCATGCAGCCGGGCATGCTGGCGGTTGATCATTTCACGCGGGCCCGTACGGTGGTAAAGATGCTTAACCGAGGCAAATACCGAACTTAGCAGCAGGTCGGTCAGGCTTTGCAGTGTATGTACCAGCACCGGGTTGTGCGATGCCTGGGAGACGGCGAGATGAAAGGCGTGGTCAAGCCGCGCCAGCCGCTCAACGTCAATGCACTCGGCGTGCTCGGCATAATCCGCCAGCTCCTGGTAGCGCCGGGTAATCAACACGCGGTCCATGGAGGTACCTCTCGTCGCCGCCAAAAAAGCCGACTCTCCTTCCAGCAGAGCGCGCACTTCGAGCAGATCAAACAGCGTGCGTGGGTGATCATGGAACAGGTGCATCAACGGGCTTTTATCCTGCATGGGGAGAAGCGATGCCACGGTTGAGCCATGCCCTTGGCGAGTTTCAATCACGCCTCTGCTACGCAGAATGCGCAGACCTTCACGCAGCGAAGCTCTGGATACTTTAAGCCGCTCGCAGAGGCGCCGTTCAGAAGGCAGCAGTTGGCCTGGCCGAAAGACGCCATCCAGAATCAAGCGCTCCAAACGGGCGGCAACATGGTCAGGCGTACGCAGGCCAAGCACAGGTTCTTGATTGGAAAAGGACATCTGTTTTCTCTCATCCAGGCGCTGGTTGGTCGCCCATGGCAAGGTAAGATTTACCCGTTGGCAAGCAGGCGGCAGCGCGTTTCAACATCGACTAATTACTGGTCTGACCATTGCACCACACCCTGGAC
This sequence comes from Halomonas sp. AOP22-C1-8, assembly GCF_052378905.1. Taxonomy (NCBI): domain Bacteria; kingdom Pseudomonadati; phylum Pseudomonadota; class Gammaproteobacteria; order Oceanospirillales; family Halomonadaceae; genus Halomonas; species Halomonas sp. AOP22-C1-8. The sequence continues at coordinate 61,799 of NZ_JBQSYD010000008.1, forward strand.
AGCCGCACAAAAAAAGCTCAGACTGATGCCATAGCGAATTGACCGTGCGGTTACCTTTAACGATAAAAAAACCAGAGAAGTTGTGATGAATATTCTCTTTGATGAGCGCCTTGACGGCGAGTTGGTCCACCGCGATAAAGCCGAGGTTTTAAGCGATATACAGCAGGCAGTGCCCTCCATGACCCTGCTGCACCGGGAAGAAGACCTGCGCCCTTTTGAGTGCGATGGCTTGGCGGCGTACCGGGTGCTACCCATGCTGGTGGCGCTGCCCGAGAACCTTGAGCAGGTTGAAGCCCTGCTAAAGCGCTGCCACGCACTGGATGTGCCCGTAGTGACGCGCGGAGCGGGCACCGGCCTTTCCGGCGGCGCACTTCCGCTTGAACAAGGTGTGCTGCTGGTAATGTCGCGTTTTAATCGTGTTTTAAGCGTTGACCCGGACGCCCGCCTGGCGCGCGTGCAGCCTGGGGTACGCAACCTGGCTATTTCTGAAGCGGCCGCGCCTTACGGGCTTTACTACGCCCCTGACCCGTCATCTCAAATCGCCTGCTCAATTGGTGGCAACGTGGCAGAAAACGCAGGCGGCGTGCACTGTTTAAAGTACGGGCTCACGGTGCATAACGTACTCCGTGTTGACGTGCTCACTATTGAAGGCGAGCACATGACGCTGGGCGCCGAGTCGCTGGATGCGCCGGGGTTTGATCTTCTGGCACTGATGAATGGCTCAGAGGGCATGCTCGGTGTGGTGACTGAAATTACCGTTAAGCTGTTGCCCAAGCCGGAAACCGCCAAGGTCTTGATGGCAAGCTTCAACGATATTGAAAAAGCGGGCCGAGCGGTGGGCGACATTATTGCCGCAGGCATCATTCCAGGCGGGCTGGAAATGATGGACAGGCTAGCCATTAAAGCGGCTGAAGATTTTGTTAAAGCAGGCTACCCCATGGATGCTGAAGCCATTTTGCTGTGTGAGCTGGATGGCGTTGAGGCAGATGTAGATGACGACTGTGAAACGGTACGTCGGGTACTCGAAAAGGCAGGCGCCACACAGATTCAACAGGCCCGCGATGAGGCTGAGCGAGCCATGTTTTGGGCCGGACGTAAAAATGCCTTCCCAGCGGTTGGCCGTATGTCGCCTGACTACTACTGCATGGACGGCACGATCCCTCGCCGCGAATTGCCGCGCGTACTCAAGGGCATCGCCGCACTTTCTGAACAGAGTGGTCTGGCCGTGGCCAACGTGTTTCACGCAGGCGATGGCAACATGCACCCGCTGATTCTGTTTGATGCCAACAAAGAGGGGCAGCTTGCGCTTGCCGAGGACGTTGGCGGCAAGATTCTGGAGCTTTGCGTGGAAGCGGGCGGGTCCATTACCGGCGAGCACGGCGTGGGGCGCGAAAAAATCAATCAGATGTGCAGCCAGTTCCAGGCCGATGAGATTCGCATTTTTCATGCGCTAAAAGCCGCGTTTGATGCAAAGCGCCTGCTCAACCCCGGTAAAAACATCCCTACGCTTGCTCGCTGTGCCGAATTTGGCGCCATGCATGTGCATAACAATGAATTGCCGCACCCGGAGCTTCCGCGTTTTTGATGGCATAAGGAACACTCATGACCGATCTAGCGATTAACGCCGCAGACCGCGATATCTCTGAGCGCCTGTGTGACCAGGTGCGTAACGCCTATGAAACGCGCACGCCACTGCGTATTGCAGGGGGGAACACTCGTGCGTTTTATGGCCGCCCTGTGGAAGGCCAGCCGCTGCACATGGCAGAGCACAGCGGCATTGTCTCTTACGACCCGGTAGAGCTGGTGGTCACCGTGCGGGCGGGCACACGATTAAGCGTGCTTCAGGCAGCGCTTGCCGAACACCATCAAATGCTCCCCTTTGAGCCGCCCTCCTTTGGTGAGAACAGCACCATTGGCGGCGCCGTAGCCACCGGGCTTTCTGGCCCCCGGCGCCCCTGGGCGGGTGCCGCACGCGACTTTGTGCTCGGCACACGCATTATTACCCAAGAGGGCAAGCTGCTGCGCTTTGGTGGCGAGGTGATGAAAAACGTGGCGGGGTATGATCTTTCCCGCTTAATGACCGGTGCCCAAGGCACGCTTGGCGTACTGGCCGACATCTCCTTTAAGGTGCTGCCTGTTCCCACCGCAAGCCACTGTCTGCGCCTGTCACTAAGCCTTGAAGAGGCCTTACACAAACTGGCTGAACTTGGCCGCGAGCCGCTTCCCATCACTGCCGCCGCTTGGCACGCAGGCGAGTTATTTATTCGCCTGGAGGGGGGCGAAAGCTCGGTAAAAGCGACCCGTGAGCGCCTGGGGGGCGAACCGCTGGAGGCCAGCTTTTGGGCCTCGCTGCGTGATCATACCCATGACTTCTTTAAGTACCGCGATGCCCCACCGCTGTGGCGCCTTTCACTCCCTCCGAACACTGCCCCGCTTGCATTGGATATTCCCCAGCAAGATATCTTTTACGACTGGGGCGGCAGCCAGCGCTGGGTAAAAACCACCCTCGATGCAGCAACATTACGCAAGGCATGCCAGGCCGCCGGCGGGCACGCTACCTGCTACACCCCGCAGGCGCAAGGTGGGGCCGCTGAGCCCTTTACGCCGTTAAACAGCGTGGTTGAAAAGTATCACCGTAGGCTGAAAACGGAGCTGGATACTCACGCTATTTTTAATCCCGGTCGTCTTTATGCGGCGCTTTAATCAGGAGAACTGATATGCAAACGCATTTTACCGATGCGGATCTTCAAAAGCCGCATATTCAGGAGGCGGAGCGCATTTTGCGCACCTGCGTACACTGCGGTTTCTGTAACGCGACCTGCCCCACTTACCAGTTGCTGGGCGATGAGCGTGACGGCCCCCGCGGGCGCATCTACCTGATGAAGGAGCTGCTGGAAAGCCGCGACGACGATGACCAGGTCACCGCAGAAACCCGGCTGCACCTGGACCGCTGCCTAACCTGCCAGAACTGTGAAACGACCTGCCCTTCCGGGGTCGAGTATCACAAGCTGTTAAATATCGGCCGCGCTGAAATTGAGCGTCGGGTACCGCGCCCGCCAGCCGAGCGTGCCCAGCGCTACGCACTGCGTAAAATGATGGTGGAGCCAACGCGCTTCAAGGCGCTGCTTAAACTGGGCCAAACCTTCAAGCCGCTGGTGCCAGGCAAGCTACGCAATAAAATGCCAGCCGCGCCCGTTGATGCCGGCAAACGGCCGGGCAGTACGCAGCATACTCGGAAAATGCTGATGCTAGAGGGATGCGTGCAGCCTGGGTTATCGCCCAACACCAACGCCGCCACAGCGCGGCTGCTGGACCGACTGGATATTAGCTTAACGCCCGTCACAGAAGCGGGTTGCTGCGGGGCCATTGACTTTCACCTCAACGCCCAGGATGACGGCCGAGCACGCATGCGCGCCAATATTGATGCCTGGTGGCCACATATTGAGCAAGGAGCGGAAGCCATTGTTCAAACGGCCAGTGGCTGCGGGGCATTTATCAAAGAGTATGGCTATATGCTCAAGGATGACCCGCGCTATGCTGAAAAGGCCCAGAGAGTCAGTGCGCTGGCAAAAGACATTGTTGAGATACTTCGCGAGGAACCCCTGGACGCCCTTCAGGTAAAAGAGACTCAGCGGCTGGCCTTTCACTGCCCCTGCACGCTACAACACGCCCAGAAGCTTAACGGCGCGGTTGAAGGCGTATTAACCACGTTAGGGTTTACGCTGACCCCGGTGCAGGATGCTCATCTCTGCTGCGGTTCAGCGGGCACCTACTCGGTCACCCAGCCGGAACTGGCCACACAGCTGCGCGACAATAAGCTCAATGCCCTGGAGGCAGGCAACCCAGCGCTTATCGTAACGGCTAATATTGGCTGCCAAACGCACCTGGCAGGCGCGAACCGGACGCCGGTTCGTCACTGGGTCGAAGTGGTAGACGCCGCACTTGCTCAATAACATCCATTAACCAACCAACAGGAAATGCCATGCAAACCAAAGCCGTACTGACGCTTACCGATATCAACAAGATACTTGATGCCGCGCAACAAGAAGCGGACAACAACCGCTGGCCGGTGACGATTGTGGTCACTGACGATGGCGGCCACCTGCTGGCGCTACGTCGCCTGGATGGAGCCGCGCCCTTTAGCGCGGAAATCGCCTCTCATAAAGCGCGTAATGCCGCTATTGGCCGCAAGGAAACGCAGGTGTTTGAAGAGATGATTAACGGTGGCCGCACTGCATTTGTTTCCGCGCCCTTCCCTGGCTTATTGTCAGGTGGCGTTCCGGTGATCGTCGATGGGCAAGTGATCGGCGCGGTAGGCATTTCCGGTGTAAAACCTGAGCAGGACGTCCAGATTGCCAAGGCAGGTGTTAGCGCGGTTGCCTGACTGGCGTAACCAACCCGTGCACATACGAAAAACCCCGGATCAATGATCCGGGGTTTTAGAATTCGTTCGGTATAAACCGAAGGTGCTTAATGGCGGACCGGACGAGACTCGAACTCGCGACCTCCGGCGTGACAGGCCGGCATTCTAACCAACTGAACTACCGGTCCACATATAAGGCACTTAACGCGGTATTACAATGACAACCATTTAAAAGGACTTTAAATGGTGGGTGGTACTGGGTTCGAACCAGTGACCCCCAGCTTGTAAGGCTGGTGCTCTCCCAACTGAGCTAACCACCCAGGGTGTTGATCTTTAATCAACGAATCTGCAAGTTATCGTGGCGGACCGGACGAGACTCGAACTCGCGACCTCCGGCGTGACAGGCCGGCATTCTAACCAACTGAACTACCGGTCCGAATAGCGATAACTGCTACAAAGTAAACCGTATGATGATGGCGGACCGGACGAGACTCGAACTCGCGACCTCCGGCGTGACAGGCCGGCATTCTAACCAACTGAACTACCGGTCCGCATTACATCATGCTGATATTACTTTGGTACTGCTTTACGTTTCCAGGCCATCTTTCGATGGTGGGTGGTACTGGGTTCGAACCAGTGACCCCCAGCTTGTAAGGCTGGTGCTCTCCCAACTGAGCTAACCACCCGCTGGTCACGTGGCGCTGCATTCTACAGAAGCCTCGCTGAATGTCAACACGTTATGTTTAAACTTTGTGATTTAAACCAGCGCGTTGCTCACATTCCCGAAGGCGTTCCATGAGCGCGGACGAAGGATGCCGCAAGTGAGGCCGCCTCGTCAATCAAAAACTCATGTTTTAATCCAGAAGCGCGCCGTGGCTTAAAGTCATGGTCACCATCAGTTAGCCAGTCAAGCCTGGTTTGAGGCGTTAATGGATAGCCAATTACTTCTTCACGCGTACCAAACGGGTCACGCTCGCCTTGCAGTACCAATACCGGACAGTGAATATCAGGCCAGTGACTTAACCGACGTTTTTCAGGCGCTTTCGGCGGATGAAACGGATAGCCCGCGGCGATAACACCAGGGCAAGCCTGCTGGCTGGCCAACATCGTCGCAATTCGTCCGCCCATTGACTTTCCGCCCACCCACAGTGGCGATGCCGCTAATGGCGCAAGCAGACGATACCAGGCAGTAAAATGCGCTACCGTGTGAGCAACCGGCGGTGGCGGGCGGCGTTTACCCTGTTGATTAATCTGCTGCATATAGGGAAAGTCAATCGCAAACACCTGAAGCCCTTGGGCTGCCAGCCCATTGATCATGCGCTGCATAAAAGATGACTGATGCCCAGCACCTGCGCCATGCGCCCATAAAATTCGCCCGATACGCGCCCGCCCCACCACTGCCAGCGGCCCAAGCCCCTCCACCAAAAAGAAGCCGGGGGCTTCAGTTTTCGCCAAGACATCTTCCAGCGCGTCTGGTGGAAGGGGCAAATATCCTGCATAAGCGTCTGGCATCACTGTTTTCTTTCTCCTGGCATTTTAATCCGCTAAACCTTCACTATTCATTCAAGAGTTTTCCGATGGCTGCTACCTTAAGGAAACACTCTTACCTGATAAAGCGTTGATGATACGGTTATTTAAAGCACGGGCAGCGAAGCCATGACAACGTTATCGGCCTCCTCTTGTTACCACTGTGGCAGCCCTGTTCCGAGCAATGCGCCTTGGCATATAACGCTGGGCGATACCACGTACCCGTTGTGCTGCCCAGGCTGCGAGGCCGTTGCCCATGCCATTGTACAGGGCGGCCTGGCGCGCTATTACCAGCAGCGCACTGAGCTGCCCGAAACGCCTGCCGGAGAGACACTCGATAGCGATGCATGGGCGTATTTCGACAGCCCTGAATTTGAGGCAAAATTCCGGAAAACGTTGCCCCCTGGCGTCGACAGTGACCAGTTAAGCGCTACGCTCGCGGTAGAAGGTATTACCTGCAATGCCTGTGGCTGGTTAATTGAACATCGCTTAAATGCGCTGAAAGGCATCATTTCAAGTGCCGTCGATTTATCACGGCATCGCCTTCACGTTAGCTGGCACCCCAGCAAGCTTAAGCTTTCCCAGCTACTGGCCGAGCTTGCCGGCATTGGCTACAGCGCCCTGCCTTTTGAGCCAGACCCTGCACAGGAACGCGTGCGCTATAAAAAACGCCTGTGTGCCTGGCGGCTGGGAGTATCGGGGGCGTGCCTTCTCGGTATCACGCTGCTCATGCTTTTTTTGCCGAGTGAAGTACGAGGGGATCTCAATACGCATACTACTACGCTGCTTCACTGGCTTCCCATGGTACTGGCAACGCTTGTCATGCTGTTTGCCACGCCGCCTTTTTTTCGACAAGCGCTTGCCGATATAAAGCGTGGCTTGTTGGGTCCGGCCGTGCCCATTACCTTGGCACTGGGCTGCGCTTACCTGGCCAGCGGCTACGCATCGTTTTTTCACACAGGGGAGCACAACGTTGGCATGTACGTTGGCATGATTGCGCTGCTCACAACGCTGTTACTGCTTTTTGGCTGCGCTCGATCATTACCCATTTTAAGAAGCCCTCAAGACACATTTAAAGGAGCCCTACCCGCCACAACCATTCGGCGTAACCCCGATAAAAGCGAGCGAATTTTACCCGCGTGTGAGCTTTGCCCAGGTGATCGTATCGTAGTGAACGCGGGGCAGCGGATACCTGCTGACGGCATTATCGAGCAAGGCGCATCAAGCCTGAACACCTCACAGCTCACCGGCGAACCGCTCCCGGTGAGTTACGCGAAAGGAGATAGCGTGCTGGCAGGCTGCCAAAACCTCGAAAACCCGCTGGTGATTAACGTAGTCCAACCGCCTGCCCATACCCGTATTGCAGTACTAAGCGCCCTAGTTGGCGCTGCTTTTACTGGGAAGCACCTGGCCAGTATTAACGCGCGCAGCGTGCACAAATGGACCGCTGGCCTGCTTATCATAACGCTGAGCGTGGCAGCCCTTTGGTGGTGGTTTAAACCGCTACTGGCATTGGATGTACTGCTTTCTCTGCTAATAGCAGGCAGTCCTTGCGCACTGGCGTTGGCAACCCCAGCGGCGCTGACGGTCGCTTACCAGCAGTTACGCACACGAGGCGTGGTGATGACGAATCCTTGCGCCCTGCTTTCATTGGCCACAACAACGCAGGCAGCAGACGAGGCGATAGCGTCTTGCTCAGACGTGGTCATACTCAGCCCACGAAGCGGGCGCGCCGTAGAAACCCTTGGCATTGCGCGCGCCACGCAGCGCTGCATACAACACTCAATGGGTATGGCGGCCTCCATCAGCGTGATAGCGCTTTGCCTGGCGGCAGTAGGCGTTCTATCGCCGTTTGGCGCCATCACGGGCGCTGGCGTCAGTGTGCTTGCCGTCATTGCTAATACGCTACGCTTTTCACACAGGCTATCTACTTCCAACGTATCCACCTCCCATTTATCCACTTCAGCAGTCAAAGGCGTGCCATGAACCCGACCGGGCTTGATCTTCCTCCGCTTATCGCCGCGTTCGTGTTTGGATTGATGGGCGGGGCCCACTGCATCGGCATGTGCGGAGGCGTCATGAGCGCATTAACCTTTGCCATTCCGCCCAGCATGCGTAGCTCGGCGCGTATGGGCGGCCTACTGCTAAGCTACAACTTGGGCCGAATATTAAGCTACATGACGGCAGGCGCGCTGGTAGCCGCGTTGGGCACCGTGCTTTCGCCCTCACTGCTGGCGCGCCAGTTGTTGCAAGGCGTTGCAGCGCTCATGCTGATTCTCATGGCGCTGTATATTGCTAACTGGTGGAAAGGGCTTTTGCGCGTGGAAGCCGTGGGCAAACGATTATGGCGTCACCTTGAGCCCTGGGGCCGACGCTTGATGCCGGTGGTTCATTTCCCCCAGGCATGCGCGCTAGGCGCCATTTGGGGCTGGCTGCCCTGTGGGCTGGTGTATTCAATGCTGGCCTGGAGCCTGGCGACGGCCCGGCCGCTTCAAGGGGCTTTATTAATGGGCGCTTTTGGCCTGGGCACCCTGCCTACACTACTGGCCACAGGACTTGCTGCACGCAAGCTTAAACATCTTATTCGTCACCCCGCGACAAGAACCATCGCTGCGCTCGTCATTATCGGCTTTGCCGTATGGCAGCTTTGGGCACTCAACATGCACTCAGGTGGGCATTCAGGCGGACACTCACACGCCAATCATTGACCTGGCGCAACGCACTACAGCGCTATGTTCTCTAGCCTATCGGTAGCTTTTAAAACGTATTTTCAGCTACCGGAGCGCCTCTTCATGCCTGTATGTGCCACGGCTGTCCCCTCATCCGTTACTGCTACCGCGTCATCCAGCACCCGCTGGGATGACGCATTGCTGCGCCGTTATGATAAAAGCGGCCCACGCTACACCTCCTACCCGACGGCGCTGGCCTTTCACGAAGGGTTTACCGCCGAAAATGCGACCCAGGCCATTGAGCGCAGCAACGCAAGCCAGCGCCCGCTCTCCATCTATGTCCATATCCCGTTTTGTCGCAAAATCTGCTTTTATTGCGCGTGCAATAAAATTGCCACGAAGAACACCGCCCTGGCCGAGTCGTATCTCTATCGGCTAGATCGTGAGATGGTCCTGACGGCCCGTCATCTGGATACAAAGCGCCCTGTCAATCAGTTGCACTGGGGCGGAGGCACCCCTACGTTTCTTTCACTGGAGCAGATGGGCGACTTGATTGACCGCCTGGACGCACGCTTCGGTCTTTCAAACGCACCAGAGCGTGACTACGCCATTGAGATCGACCCGCGCGAAGCCGATGTTTTAACCCTGCGCCACCTGCAGTCTTTGGGCTTCAACCGCCTGAGCCTTGGCGTACAGGACCTGGACCCACGCGTTCAAAAGGCGATTAACCGTCATCAGCCTCGCGTGCTTACCGAAACACTAATGGATGAAGCACACCGGTTGGGCTTTCTCTCGCTGAATCTGGATTTAATCTACGGTCTGCCCTTTCAAACGGAAAGGAGCTTCGCCAAGACGCTTGAACAGGTGATCGCGTTAAATCCGGCGCGTTTATCCGTGTTTAATTACGCGCATTTGCCTGAACGCTTCAAGCCTCAGCGACGTATCAGCGTGGATGACCTGCCAGGTGCGGATGAAAAGCTTTCGATTCTGCGTACGACCATCGACATGCTGACCGCTGCGGGCTATCAACATATTGGGATGGATCACTTTGCCAAACCCAATGACAGCCTGGCGGTTGCCCAAGCCAACGGCACCCTACAGCGCAATTTTCAGGGCTACTCCAGCCATGCCAGATGCGATCTTATCGGTCTGGGCGTGTCAGCTATTTCCCGAATAGGCGATAGCTATGCGCAAAACCCTACTGACCTGGCTAGCTACGAAGAGAACCTGGATCAAGGTCGACTGGCTACCGTGAAAGGCGTACGATTAAATCAGGATGACCTAATACGAGCCGACGTTATCGAACGTTTAATGTGCGATATGCGCCTGGATTTAGCAGCGGTTAGCCGGCAATGGCAGGTTAACGCCAACGACTACTTTGCCAGTGCGCTGGAAAGCCTACGCACTGCTGAACAGGACGGGCTAATCGTTCGCTTGGATGATACGCTTGAGGCGACGCCAATGGGCCGTTTACTGATTCGCCAACTGGCCATGGCGTTTGATGCTTACCTTCCGGGGCACTCAGGCCAACGCTACTCAAGAATCGTTTAACCGGCGGCATCAACGCCTGCGGTAGATAGCCATTTAGGCAAAAGAGAAACAGGGAGATAGTCATGCTACCCTCGACAAGCCAACGACGCTCGCTTCTTCAAGAAGCACGCTGCCAGACCTGCAGCCTAAGCTCGCTTTGCCTTCCACTAGCGCTTGAGCTTGAAGGCATGGGGCAGTTTGATGCCATCATCAGACGCCGAGCACCGCTGAAAAAGGGCGAAACACTGTTTCGTCAAGGCGACCGTTTTACCAGTGTGTATGCCGTTCGCTCAGGCAGCCTAAAACAGGTAACCAGCGAAGGTAATGGCAACGATCAGCTCACTAACTTCTTTTTGCCCAGCGAGCTTGTCGGATTGGACGGCATTGACGAAGAGCACTACCCAGGCAGCGTGATTGCCCTTGAAACCACCACCATCTGCGAAATTCCCTTTGATCGGCTGGACCTGCTTTCAGAGGAGCTGCCGGAGCTTCGTGGTCAGCTGTACCGCAGTATGAGCAAGGAGCTTCGCGATGACCGGCGCATGATGCGCCTGTTGTCGCGCAAAACCGCCGACCAGCGGCTGGCCAGTTTTCTACTGACGCTTTCAGAGCGTTTTCGGCGTCGGGGTTACTCGCCTTACAGCTTTAGGCTTTCAATGGCGCGTGCGGATATCGGCAATTATCTGGGGCTGGCGGTTGAGACGGTCAGCCGTATCTTGAGCCGTTTTCAGCAGCAAGACGTGGTGGCCGTCTCAGGGCGCGAGGTTAACATCCTCGATATGCAGCGGCTTATAGCGCTTGCTGAAGAGGAAGAGCCGGTGATTAGCTCACGTTAAATGCTTCAATACGCCCCGCCATGAGTGCTTCCTGTTTGGCTTCCAGTCCCGCAAAGTCAAACAGGTCGCGGTCAGCTAGCTGCGAAGGCGCGACGTTAGTGACCGCTTTAAACATGCTTTCCAAACGCCCCGGATACTTTTTGTCCCACTCGGCCAGCATTTCCTTAACGACCTGACGCTGCATGTTCGGCTGCGAACCGCACAGGTTGCAGGGAATAATCGGGAACTCCATCAGGCGCGAAAACTCCGCAATATCCGCCTCTTTACAGTAGGCCAGCGGACGAATCACGACATTCTTGCCGTCATCGGAAAGCAGCTTGGGCGGCATTGCCTTCAGGCTGCCGCCAAAGAACATATTGAGAAACAGCGTTTCCAGAATATCTTCACGATGATGGCCAAGGGCGATCTTGTTGGCGCCGATTTCTTCGGCAAACCCGTAAAGCGACCCGCGCCTTAACCGCGAGCAAAGCGCGCAAGTTGTCTTGCCTTCCGGCGTTTTTTCTTTCACTACCGAGTATGTGTCGCGCTCCAGAATGCGGTACTCCACGCCGAGTTTTTCCAGATACCGGGGCAGTATATGCTCAGGAAAACCAGGCTGCTTTTGGTCCATATTGACCGCCACCAGTGAAAAATTCACCGGCGCATTGCGCTGCAGGTTGCGTAAAATCTCAAGCATGGTGTAGCTGTCTTTACCACCCGACAGGCAGACCATGATCCGATCACCCTCATTGATCATTTGGTAATCGATAATCGCATTACCTACCTCGCGCCGCAGTCGCTTTTGCAACTTGTTGAATTCGCGTTTTTGTTTGGCGTCCTCAAGCGCCGGCTGGCCTTGCAGGTCAGGCGTCGGTGCAACGGTTGCCGCGGCGGGGTCAAAATGATCAAGGTGTTGCATGATATAAGCACTGCCAATGGTAGAAGGAGCAGCCGCTATTCTAACAATACTCCCGCCGTTCACCCAACTGGCAAAATCACGTCGTTACTATGGTCATAACTACGGTCATCACTATGGTTATCAATACGGTTATCAATACGGCCATCGGCACAGGCGCCATTACGCTTGAAGCTAACCCGATTGCGCCATATCACGCTGTAAGCGCATATACAGCAAGGCGCTTGCGGTGGCTTTACCTAACAACCTCTGGGTCGAGATAGCAGGCACTTGCCAGCAGGCCAGCGCCTCGGAAAATGGTTGGGAAGACTCCACTAACGGGTGTAAACGGCGCAATTGGCGTTGATGCAGTTTGGCCACATCGACCTGAACATTAGGCAGCCCAAACCCGAGGTGCGTTCTAAAGGCTCTATTAAGCATGCAAAACTGCTGGTCCAGTTGCCACCCGACCAGCGGCCGGTTGCCAATAAAATCGGTAAACGCATGCAGTGTCTCGGCACAGAGGGGTACCGCCGTGGCGGGATTGTAAAGCCGCTGATGCTGGCGCAGCGCCGTCTGGTCAACCGTTTGTGGGTCGGCAAACGTCGCCACCCACGCCTGGCTTGTGTGCACTTGCTGTTGATTAAGTACCACAGCAGCCACACTTAATACCGACGTTTCACCGGGTATTGATTCGCAAGCCAGCGCCACTAGCTCTTCCCCCATATAGGGCTGGAAAAGCCAGGCGTAAGGCGAATTCGCATAGCGGCGCCGATCTCGCTCACGCTTAAACATTCTGCGCAGCGTTTGCCCCAGCAGTGCCATGCCTTTTTTGCTGCCTTGCATAGCGCTGCTCATGAATACTCTAAATGGTAACGATAGGAGAGGCGCTGTTTAAAGTCTTTAACGATATGTAGCGACTCGCGCAATAAATCGCGCTCAAGTGACGAGAGCTCTTGCACCACCACGTGATTGGAGCGCGCATCGTCCATATCCTGCCCGCTAAGTTGCTGTTTAAGACGCAGCTCGGTCAACAGTGAAAGTGCCTCTCCTAAATCATCAGCTGTGCGCCGTTCAAGGCGGCCATCATCAACCAGTGTCTCCAACCTGCCCAGCGTCGAGGTTACGCTGATGCGCCGCTCAAGCGCCATGGTACGTACACCGTGGACAATCGGAAAAATGCCGCCTTTTTTGATATCGATACCGTGCTGAGGCTTTTTAAGCGAACCAAAAAGCGTCAGCGGTGTTGAAAAACGCAGAGCCGCACGCGCAAAGTAGGAAAGCAGAATTTCATCATGGGCACAGCGCGCAAATAGCGCCTCGCGCACGCTTTCAAGTAAACATGGATTCCCTGCCATTGAATGAGCATCCAGCATAATGGCAAGTTTCATTAAACTATCGCCATCGCGCACGTTGGCCCATTGAGCAATACGCTTCTTCCACTGAGAAACGCTGGCAACCCACTCGGGGTTAGAGACCATGATATTACCAGGGCACGGCGGGTAACCCAGTTTTATGAGCGTCTCGGTTAAGGCCTGCATATCATCGGCGACACTTGGCCACTGGGCGTCGTCGTCTAAAATCAGACCGTTATCCTGATCCGTTTTCAAAATTTGCTCGCCGCGCCCTTCACTCCCCATCACCATCAGGCAGCTATGCTGATGATGCTCCTCATTGATAACAAAATCCCAGGCCTTGCTCATAATCCGGCCATTCAAGGCCGCCAGCAGGTCCATGGCAAAATTAAGCTTAACGCCTTGTGCCATAAGGGCTGTGACGAGTTCAGGGGTACGATGACTAGCAACTGCCAACGTTTCCAAGTCATCAGCCTGCTCCACCTGCAGACTAACAACGTAACTTCGGCTGGAAAAATAACTCAGCACATCCGTCAGCTCGACCACGCCTTTTAACGCGGCCTGCTCCATCACCACAACGCGGGTAACCTTGTGCCGAGTCATTAACACCAGGGCTTCAAACAGGTACTGCTCAGGCGTTACCGTGACAAGGGAGAAGTGCGCTACCTGCCCCACCAGAGTGGCTGACGTGAAACCGCTCACGACCAGGCCATTGAGCAAATCGGTTTTCGTCACCATGCCAAGCTTGCCTTGGGTTTCCACCAGCAGGCTGTCAGCATGGCTTTCGTTAAGCTTTTCAACCGCCCCGGCAATAGTGGTAGAAGCATCCATCAGCAGGGGCGCTCGCATACATTCACTGATGCGAGCCAGCATAAAGCCTGCCATGGTGACGCCACCGTCGGCGCGCTTTTCTGTCAACAAGCGCGCCTTGTGAGCAAGTGACTGCCTAAAGAACTGCTCAAAAGGAGGGTACTGGCGACACAGCTGGCTAAACAGAAGGCTGGGCATGGTGTAACAAAGGCACTCCTGCTCAGCCTGAAAACGGTAGCGGCTTTTTCCGTTCAAGATGCTAATGGCGCCAAACAAGTCCCCTGCCGTGTAGTGCCCAATGTGAGCACTTGCCGCAGGCAAGGAGGGGTCTATCTCAGCGACGTCTCCCTTATGAATAAGAAAAACGTAAGCACCCTGCTCGCCCATTTCCAGGATAATGTCATCGCGGTCAAAATAGGCAAGGTCCATGCCTCGACGAACATGCTCGCGCCCCGTGTCATCAAGCAAGGTAAATGGCAGTTGGGACAGATCAACATCAACCATGGGGCATGTCCTTACACTACAAAAGAAAAAAGCGACGTCCGTAAAATTGGAAGTACGTCAATCAACGGGTGAGGTACTTCTTTCTGGTTTACGGTGCTTAAGAGCCAGCCTACTACTTTTTATTAGTAACGGTAGCGTCAGCCGACTGCCTAGCATAAGTCCTTCTCAATAAAGTAAACCAATTAACCCAAATAAGCCTGTACAGAAACCTGCCACTCAAAAACACATACTACTCTATATACCTTTATCTATTATTCCAACGTCGCCTCGACGTTGGTTTAAACGACTAAAGTAGCACCTTCCCAGCAACTAACCGTTAGCATTGAACGCTATTTTAAAGTAGCAAACATTATCTTTTAACCAAACCCTAGACCATCGTTCAACTAACGAGTAGTCTGCTGAAAAAATGTACGTAAAAACGCTAATATTCAGCCATTTGAAACTCTTTATTTAGTCTACAATAGATAGTGATACCAAAGTCTGGGATTATTTTTTAGCGATTATTGTTCAGTATTGACAATGCATCATTCAGGGTAATTGCACAGTGCTAACCAAAACTTACCAAAATCTCATAAAACGCTTGTATCAACGGCAACAACCAATAACCAACCAAGAGACAAGACCAAGCGGTAGGTAGTTTTAGCGTGCAATTACCCTGACATGCTAAACACTATTCCTGGTGAACTTTCCAAACCTAAAAACACAAGTGGAGAGCAACACAATGGCAGATGACAAATCCAATGCTGCGGAATACTGGAAAGCCAACGTTCGTTTAATTACCGGATGCCTTATTGTGTGGGCCTTCGTGTCTTACGGATGCGCGATTTTGTTTAGACCGCTTCTAGCAAGCATTCAAATAGGGGGAACAGACCTGGGCTTCTGGTTTGCTCAGCAGGGCTCGATCCTTACCTTTATTGCTCTGATCTTCTTCTACGCCTGGAGAATGAATCAGCTCGATAAGAAATTTGGCCTTGAGGAGTAAGTCAGAATGAGCCAATTTGCAATCAACCTGCTTTTTGTAGGCGCCTCCTTTGCGCTCTATATCGGTATCGCGATATGGGCGCGCGCGGGCTCCACAAAAGAGTTCTATGTGGCTGGCGGTGGTGTTCACCCGATCACTAACGGTATGGCCACAGCGGCCGACTGGATGTCAGCGGCCTCGTTTATTTCCATGGCGGGCCTGATCGCCTCCGGCGGTTACGCCAACTCAACCTACCTGATGGGCTGGACCGGCGGCTTCGTTATTCTGGCTATGCTGCTCGCTCCCTACCTGCGTAAATTCGGCAAGTTTACCGTTCCAGACTTTATCGGTGAGCGCTTCTATAGCCGTACCGCTCGGGTCGTCGCGGTTATCTGCCTGATTATCGCATCAGTTACTTATGTAATCGGGCAAATGACCGGGGCTGGCGTTGCCTTCTCACGCTTTCTGGAAGTACCCAGCACTTGGGGCATCTGGATCGCTGCGGGAATTGTTTTCCTGTACGCCGTCTTCGGCGGCATGAAGGGCATCACCTATACCCAGGTCGCCCAGTACATCGTACTGATTGTGGCCTACACCATCCCGGCTGTGTTCATTTCCATGCAGTTGACGGGCAACCCCATCCCCATGTTCGGTATGTTCAGCTCCCACACGGAATCTGGCCTGCCACTGCTGCAAAAGCTTGATGATGTCGTCATGGCACTTGGGTTTCAGGATTACACCGCCGACGTCGACAACAAGCTAAATATGGTGCTGTTCACGCTCTCGCTAATGATCGGTACCGCTGGCCTTCCCCACGTTATCATTCGCTTCTTCACGGTTCCCAAGGTGGCTGACGCACGCTGGTCTGCGGGCTGGGCGCTGGTCTTCATCGCGCTGTTGTACCTAACAGCGCCAGCCGTCGCCTCCATGGCACGTCTGAACCTGATGACCACCATTTATCCGGAGCTAACCGGCCAGGTTGAGAATTATGAGGAGGCCGGTGCCGAGCCAATCCTCTACGAAGATCGTCCTGAGTGGTTCCGCACCTGGGAAGAGACTGGCCTGATCACGTTCTTTGACTTTAACGATGACGGCCGCATCCAGTTCTATAACGATGCCAACGCTGAGTTTGACGTTATCGCTGATAGTCGCGGCTGGGAAGGCAATGAGCTGACGGTCAACAATGACATTCTGGTTCTGGCTAACCCAGAAATCGCCAACCTACCCGGCTGGGTAATTGGCTTGATCGCGGCGGGCGGTATTGCGGCCGCCCTCTCGACAGCGGCGGGTCTTCTTCTCGCTATCTCGTCGGCGATCAGTCATGACTTAATCAAGAACACGATCAATCCGAATATCAGCGAGAAGAAGGAGATGTTAGCAGCACGCATCTCAATGGGCGGGGCTATCTTGCTGGCCACCTATCTTGGCTTGAACCCGCCAGGGTTTGCGGCACAGACCGTCGCCCTGGCCTTCGGTATTGCCGGCGCCTCGCTGTTCCCGGTACTGATGATGGGTATTTTCTCAACTCGCATGAACAGCACCGGAGCCGTGGCCGGTATGCTGTCAGGCCTGGCGTGTACCCTGCTGTATATCTTTACCTACCTCGGCTGGTTCTTTATCCCGGGCACCAACATGCTGCCCAATACGCCGGATAACTGGCTGTTCGGTATCTCCCCGCTCTCCTTCGGTGCGGTGGGTGCCATGATCAACTTTGCCGTTGCCTTCCTTGTCTCTAGCATGACGGCGCCGCCGCCTAAAGAGATCCAGGAGCTAGTGCAAAGCGTACGCTATCCAAAAGGTGCTGGTGCCGCAGTTGATCACTAAGCCATAATCGTTCCTGAATGCGCTCGCCAGAGCGCATTTCACGGAACCCATGTCGAACCGGGCTTCCTTTGGGAAGCCCGTTCTCTTTCAGGAAATCGCTTTATGATATGGCACTTGATTGCCGCTATTTTTGCTGCACTGGCCGCTGCGGGGATTGGTTTGATTCTGCGCAATCTATCTCGCAACCGGCTTCCTAAATGGATAGTGCCGGTGTTTGCGGGGCTGGGTATGCTCGGTTATCAGATTCACGTGGAGTACTCGTGGTTTGAGCACAAACAACACCAGTTACCTGAATCATCCGTCATCGTCAGTAGTGCCACCGGAACAGAAGTATGGCGCCCATGGACGTTTGTTTTCCCCATCACGACCCAGTTTAGCGTGGTGGATAGCGATAACATTATTACCCGCGATATTGAAGGTGATCAGGTGGTAGAGTTTATTCTTTACCAGTTCATTCGCCGTCATACCGATTTTGTGTCTACTCAGCCCTACTTGCTGAACTGCGAAAGCCGTGAACTGGTGCCGCTAAGCAACGAGGCTGGCGAGGCGCAGTTGAGCGAACTTCGTCTCTTGCGCGAAACATCCACGCTGTTAGCCACCGTATGCGGGAATGCCGACGCATAGGAGAGACGCAAGCGTTGCTCTTCGCCTAGAATGGGGCTCTTTACACGCGCCGCTCGCTGGGCGAGATAAACGTTGGTGGGGGAAATAGGCATGTTTCACGGTGGGCTGCTGGTCGCGGTATCCTTTCTTTATATCGCGATTCTCTTCGGTATTGCCTGGCACGGCGACCGCCGTGCCCGTACCCACGGCGCCAGCCGCCGGCGCCCCCTCATGTATAGCCTGGCGCTGGCCATTTACTGCACCTCCTGGACATTTTACGGCGCGGTAGGCCAGGCAGCCACGGCAGGCTGGTCCTTTGCGAGTATTTTTGTTGGTCCTATCCTGACATTTTTACTGTTTTGGCCGGTTCTCGCCAAAATGATCCGCGTTGCCAAACACCAAAACGTCACTTCTATCGCGGACTTTATCGCCTCGCGCTACGGAAAGACGCAGTCGCTTGCCGCGTTTGCAAGCCTGGTCGCGCTGATCGGAACGCTTCCCTATATCGCGCTACAGCTAAAGGCTGTCTCGTCCACGTTTAGCGTGCTAACCGATGCCAGCGATAGCGTGGGAAGCCCGCTCTTTGGCGACACCGCCTTTTATGTAGCCGTTATTATGGCTGTGTTTGCCATTTTGTTTGGTACCCGTCATACCGATGCGACCGAGCACCATGAAGGCTTGATTCATGCCGTCGCGTTTGAATCCATCGTCAAACTTGTCGCATTTATTGTGCTAGGCGCCTTTGTTACCTGGGGCATGTTCGATGGCTTAAGCGAGCTAATGGGGCACGCAGAGAGCCAGCTTGGCCTTCAGCGCCAGCTCGCCAACCAGGACTTCGGCCAAAGCTTTTGGGCACAAACGCTGCTCGCGATGCTGGCGATCCTCTGCCTGCCACGTCAATTTCATGTGGCCGTGGTTGAAAATATTCACCCAGATGACGCCACCAAAGCCCGTTGGCTGTTTCCGCTTTATCTGTTGGCTATCGCTTTTTTCGTTGTGCCCTTGGCAGCAGCCGGATTACTGCTCTTTTCAGAGAGCGGCGTAGAGCCTGATACCTATGTGTTGGCACTTTCCATGGCCTCGGGCCATGAGTGGCTAACGCTGCTGACCTTCATTGGCGGGTTCTCAGCCGCCACCGGCATGGTAATTGTTGCAGCGGTCGCCGTTTCCATCATGATTTCCAATGAAATTGTTATCCCGGCCCTGTTTCGGTTGCGCTGGTTTGATACCAAAGCCCGCGACTACGGACGCTTGGTCCTGCGAGCCCGTCGCATCACCATTGCTGTCGTGTTGGCGATGTCCTACGGCTTTTACCGACTAATCGCCGAGCTCACTTCGCTTGCGTCTATCGGCATGCTCTCCTTTGCGGCCGCCGCGCAGTTTGCCCCTGCCGTCATTGGCGGGCTTTACTGGAAACGCGGTAACCGGCTGGGCGTTATCGTGGGGATGAACGCAGGCTTTGCCATCTGGGTTTACAGTCTCTTGATGCCCGCCATGACGAATGCCGGCGTGCTGCCCTTGGCATGGCTCTCTGACGGCCCTATGGGAATTGCCTGGCTCTCTCCCACCGGCCTTTTTGGCCTGAATCTGGGCGATAGCTTTACCCATGGTGTCATGCTATCGCTGGGCATTAACCTGTTTTGCTATATCTTCATCTCTCAGGTGACCTCGCAGCGAGTGGTTGAGCGTATCCAGGCCTCGCTATTTGTCGATAGTGTTGAAACTCGCCAGACCTCGGTGAACCGCCCGTGGACAGGTGCCACGACGGTGGGTGACCTAAAGGTATTATGTGAGCGCTTTTTGGGCGCAAGCCAGGTGGAACGGGCATTTGAGGATTATGCGCGCCGCCTGGGCAAGCCACTGGACTACAGCACACGTGCATCCATTGATGTTATTCAATTTACCGAGCGATTTCTTGCCTCGGTACTCGGCGCATCATCGGCACGCATTGTCGTTAACTCAGCGCTGCAAGGACGCGGAATCGGCATTTCCGATGTTATCTCTATTGTTGATGAAGCGTCACAGGTGCTGGAGTTCAACCGGGCGCTGCTACAGGCCACTATCGAAAACATTAACCAGGGGATTAGCGTTGTTGACCAAAATCTGTGCCTGGTCGTCTGGAACCAACGCTATCTTGAGCTGTTCCGCTTTCCCGACCATTTAATTCGCGTCGGCGCACCGATTGATCGCATCTTCCGCTATAACGCTCATAACAGCGAATATGGCCCGGGCGACCCCGAAGAGCATGTCCAGCTACTGCTGGATAATATCCGCGACGGTCATCCTCATCGCTACGTGCGCTATCGTCAGGATGGCAGCGTGCTGGAAGTTCAGGGTAATCCGATGCCCGGCGGTGGATTTGTTTACACGTACCAGGATATTACCCAGCAAAAGCGGATTGAAGAGGCACTGATTCGTTCCGAAAACAATATCCGTATTTACACCGATAATGTCCCTGCGCTCATTGCCTACTTTGATAAAGAGTGCCGCTACCTGTTTACCAACCGCGCCTATGAGCAAGCGTTTAGCATTGATCGTAATGCGGTGATTGGCCGACGCTTTGAGGATGTGTTGTCACTTAAGCAGTCAGAAGAGCGTGGCCCTTGGGTCGCCCGAGCACTGAACGGAGAGCGGGTAAGTTTTGAAGTCTCCATGCACGTCAACGATGTCATGCGCCATATGCTGGTGACCTATACCCCTCACTTTGGCGACAGCCAGTCGATTCTTGGCTTTTTCTCGCTTTATCAAGACATTACCGAGCGCCGTCAAGCCGAAATAGCGCTTGAAGAGACCAATGAAACACTAGAAGAGCGCGTTCGCGAGCGCACCCAAGCGCTTTCTGAAGCCAACGCCGCCCTGCGTCAGGAGAACCGTGTTCGCGCCGAGGCCGAGCAGGCCCTGCGTCAAGCCAAGCAACTGGCGGAAGATGCCAATGCCTCCAAGACACGCTTTTTGGCGGCAGCAAGCCACGATTTATTGCAGCCGCTGAATGCTGCTCGACTGTTTACGTCAGCGCTTATGCAAAACGTAACCACTCCAGATACGCAGCGTACCATCGGGCATATTGATAACTCGCTACAGGCCGCTGAAGAGCTGTTGAGCACGTTGCTGGATATCTCAAAACTGGACGCCGGCGCGCTGACACCGCGCCGCAGCCACTTTGCACTCGCCGATATATTCCGCCCGCTGCGCGCTGAATTTGAAGTCATGGCCGATAACCGCGGCCTGGATCTCAACGTTGTGCCAACCCAGCTATGGGTTGATTCGGACCCGCAGATGCTGCGTCGGATCGTGCAAAACTTCCTTTCCAACGCGGTGCGTTATACGCAGGATGGGCATGTGCTGCTAGGCTGTCGTCGCCAAGGGCAGCGGCTTTTAATAGAAGTCTGGGACAGCGGCCCCGGCATCCCCGAGTCCAAGCTCACGGAAATCTTTCAGGAGTTCCGCCGTCTGGATCAGGTATCGCGTCACAAGGAGAGTGAAAAAGGCCTGGGGCTTGGGCTCTCTATTGCTGACCGCATGAGCCGAGTGCTTGACCATCCGATTAAGGTTCGCTCCTGGGAAGGTACTGGTACCGTGTTCTCCGTCAGCGTGCCTGTGGTAGCGGCCAGGGCAATCACCGCTGCCGAGCAAGAGCCTACCAACCGGCGCAGCGGCAATAAGCTAGCCGGTGCGCGCATTGTGTGTATCGACAATGAAACCCTGATTTTGGAAGGCATGACCGCCATGCTCAGCGGCTGGGGGTGTGAAGTCTTTACCGCCACCAGCATTGGGGGCGCTAAATCCATCCTGCGCAACATGGATGGCGACCCGGATGCGATCCTCGCTGACTATCACCTGGACAATGAAGTGACCGGTTTGATGGCTCTGGACGCACTGAGCGAGCGTTTATCGGGCGCGGTGCCCGGCATTGTGATTACCGCTGACCGTACCGAAGCCGTTGCGGATAAGGTCAAACGCGACGGCTATCAACTGCTGCTGAAACCGGTAAAACCTGCCGCCCTTCGCGCGCTATTGACCCGCACGTTACAGGCCAGCCGGGCCAATACCTAGCCTATATGTACCGCAGAAAAAAACCGCTTACGTTGTGCGTAAGCGGTTTTTTTTAATCACGCCACGAGAGCGTTTATGACTCGACTTTAGGCGGCTCGACTTCCAGTTTTTGCGCCGCAATGACCGCTTGTGTGCGCGAATGAACGCCCAGCTTGCGTAAAATCGCCGTCACATGAGCTTTAATCGTTGCTTCAGAAACGTTGAGCTCGTAGGCAATCTGCTTATTGAGCAGCCCCTCGGTTAGCATATTCAACACACGAAACTGCTGGGGCGTTAACGAAGCAATCGCTTCAGCAAAGCGCGACTCCTCTTCACTGGTCTCTTCCAACACGTTAGCCAACGCCTCTGGCAGCCAGACTTCACCCTGAAGAATTTCGCCTACCGCTTCAGCAATCAGCTGCAACGACGATGATTTAGGAATAAAGCCCGAAGCACCGTAGTCAATTGCCCGCCGCACGACGTAAGGTTCATCACTGCCCGACACCACCGCCACCGGAATATCCGGCATTTGGCCACGCAACTGAATGAGCCCTGAAAAGCCATGCGCACCTGGCATGTGCAAGTCCAGCAAGATCAGGTCGGCATCAGGATGGCGATTAACCACTTCCGTTGTGGCTTCCATGGTGTCGGCTTCGACAATCTCAGCCTGCGGGGCTAATTGGCGCAAGGCCTGAGTGAGCGCTGCACGAAACAGCGGATGGTCGTCTGCAACGATAAACTTATGGGCTACTGCCATGGATATTCCTCCGGTTCCTCGTGCAGCGGAAATACGTGCCGCTACGACGCTAGGCTCAAACGGTCAACGCATGGTACCCCAAGGTTTCTTCATGCCCAAGCATACCTGCATATTTTGTCATCATTATGTCACCCTTTTAAACGCAACAGTGCCGACCCTCTGGTCGGCACTACAACGCATAAGCGCAGCATGCTGCTATTTGCGCTCTTTTTGGCTGACACTCATCAACTTACGTAGCACTCATCACGCTTAAGCCACTGAGTAGTAAGCTACTATTGATTGGCTCGATGCTCAATCAATTCGTCAACCACTGAGGGGTCAGCCAGCGTGCTTGTGTCCCCCAGGCCATCACATTCGTTGGCCGCAATCTTGCGCAAGATACGCCGCATAATCTTGCCCGAGCGCGTTTTAGGCAGCCCCGGCGCCCATTGGATCACATCGGGGGAGGCAATAGGCCCAATATCTTTACGTACCCACTGGGTCAGCTCTTTCTTAAGCTCATCAGATGGCTCAATGCTATCGTTCAGTGTTACATAGATATAGATGCCCTGCCCCTTGATATCGTGGGGGAAACCTACCACCGCCGCTTCAGCCACCGCCGAGTGCGCAACCAGCGAGGACTCTATTTCTGCGGTGCCCATGCGATGGCCCGACACATTAAGCACGTCATCCACACGTCCGGTAATCCAGTAATAGCCATCTTCATCACGACGGCAGCCGTCGCCGGTGAAGTACATGCCATCGTAGGTGGAGAAGTAGGTCTGCACAAAGCGTTCGTGATCGCCCCAGATAGAGCGCGCCTGCCCCGGCCAGGAATCAAGGATCACCAGATTGCCTTCGGCGGCGCCTTCAAGCTGGTGGCCTTCGTTATCCACCAGGGCTGGTTGTACGCCAAAGAAGGGCAACGTGGCAGAGCCAGGTTTTAGATCCATTGCGCCGGGCAGCGGAGAAATCATGATGCCGCCGGTTTCCGTTTGCCACCAGGTATCCACAATCGGGCAGTTTTCGTTGCCAATCACCCGATAGAACCACTCCCAGGCTTCCGGGTTAATCGGCTCGCCTACCGAACCCAGCAGGCGCAGGCTGTCGCGTGAGCTGGTGCTCATCACGTTGTCACCATGGGCCATCAGGGCACGCACGGCAGTGGGCGCGGTGTACAGAATGTTGACCTTATGCTTATCAACAATTTCACCCAAGCGCCCGTGAGTCGGATAGCTGGGCACGCCTTCAAACATCAACGTGGTCGCACCGTTGGCAAGCGGCCCGTAGACGATATAGCTGTGTCCGGTCACCCAGCCCACATCCGCGCTACACCAATAGACCTCACCCTCCTGGTAATCAAACACATACTGGTGAGTCATGGCGGCGTAGGTAAGGTAGCCACCCGTCGTGTGCTTAAGGCCTTTAGGTGCACCTGTTGAGCCGGACGTATACAGGATAAACAACGGATCTTCGGCGCCCACCGGCTCGGCGTCGCACACCGCTTGTTGTCGATCAACCAATTCATCAAACCAGAGATCGCGGCCTTCTTTCCAGTCGATGTCACCGCCGGTACGTTTTACGACCAGTACGTTCTTGCAGACGTCGGTGCCTTCGCGGGTGAGTGCTGAATCGACGTTCTCCTTGAGCGGCACGTGTTTGCCACCACGCACTGACTCGTCGGCGGTAATAATCAGTTTGGAATCGGCACCAACAATCCGCTGGGCTACCGCATCGGGCGAAAAGCCACCAAAGACGACCGAGTGAACCGCACCAATCCGCGCACAAGCAAGCATTGCCATGGCCGCTTCAGGGATCATGGGCATGTACATCGTCACCGTATCGCCTTTCTCAACACCCAGCGATTTCAGGGCATTGGCCAATTGGCAGGTGCGCTCATGCAGTTCACGGTAGGTAATATGCTTGGATTCATCAGGATTATCGCCTTCCCAGATAATCGCCGTTTGATCGCCGCGCTGTTCAAGGTGCCGGTCAAGGCAGTTGGCACTCACGTTGAGTACGCCGTCCTCAAACCACCGAATATCCACATTATCCCGTTTAAATGAGGTGTTCTTGATGATGGTTGGCACTTTAATCCAATCAAGACGCTTGGCCTGCTCTGCCCAGAAACCTTCGGGATCATCCTTGGACTGCTGGTACATGGCCGTGAACTTTTCTTTATCGGCCCAGGCGTTGGCGGCGATAGCATCGCGCACCGGATAGACGTTTTGATGTTCGCTCATAGTTGCCTCATGTCCGTAGAAACGCACTCTCAATAGGAATGTAGTCGGTATTATTCTTTGTTGCCCCGACACCACTGAATGTTCCCCTAGCATAAACCTCCCTTAGGCGGCTTCCTCTTAGACATTGGTATTAACATTTTTTATTTAAAAAACAGCAACCTGGATGACTTTCAACGATTATCGTAAGCGATATAGACCAACGTCTCCTGGCAATGACGACAACGATAGCGGCGCCCCTTGTTAACTAGCGCATGACGCCTGGCCGTCAACAGGTGTTCACGGCAGGCGCACTGATAGCGGTAAGGTGCAGGCTGAGCCTTATGAACGTCGAAGCGGTGGGTAACGTGAGGGGCTAACCCAAACAAGTCCCGCATCACGGTTTTCCACTCTTGCCCGTGTGGTTTTAAGCGTCGCCCATCACGTAGATGAAACACCAGCCAATGCGCCATCTCATGCGGAATCACATCGTTAAAAAACGCAGTACGATTGTCACTAAGCAAAATAAAATTAAACCGCAGGCCACCGCGCCCCCAATGGGCTTGCCCCGCTGAAGCACCCTTTAAGTCAAACCATACGCGGGGCCGCGGCAACTGCGGATACACTTCCAGGCAGCGCTGCCACGCTTGCTCGACCCGGCTTAATGCCGCTTTTTGTAGCGCCTCGGGTGACAGCGCCGCCAATTCATCTTCCGGCCAAGGCGGCAGCGGCAATGTACCCGTTAGCGATGCGCCTATTAGTGATAAACTTGTCATTAATGAATGCCTAAATGATGGTTACCCATTAGTATCATTTTTTAAACGACCCAACTCATGAGGCTTGCTATGGCAGAGCGCCCCGACGATGCAAACGCGCCAGAGACTGTCCCTCCGCAGCCACTGCTGACCGATGAGCAGCTCGACAGGCTGGATGATTTCCTCGACTCAGACCAGGTCGATGAAGACGCGCTGGACGTGATCTCCGCCCACGGCTTTCTCGTGGCACTCGCGGTAGCCCCCAGCGAAGTATCACCGGCCCAGTGGCTCGTTGAGCTGTTTCAAGGCGAACCGCGCTATGCCGATGATAACGAGCGCAATGAAATTGTTAATCTGCTAACCCTGCTGCGCAACAATGCAATGGCCGTGCTGGAGCAAGGCGGGCTTCCTGAACTGCCTTTTGATTTAACCCTGGATGGGCTGCCTGCGGAAGAAACACCGATTGGCGACTGGTGCGCGGGCTTTATGGAAGGCGTCTTCAGCGATGAAAGCGCGTGGTTCCAGGAGGATGAAGAAGCCGCGGCAACACTGCTTTTGCCCTTTATGCTGCTTTCCGGGCTATTTGATGATGAGCCCGACATGGCCGAGATGGCAAGCGACACGGCACACCAGGAAAGCCTGGTCGCGCAATTGCCAGAGCTCGTGCTTGATTTGTATTTGCATTACCGCGTTCCACCGGAAACGCCCAAACCCAGGCCGCGCAAAAAAACGCCTGCCAAGAACCGCAAGCGTCGCTAAGTCAGTGTTCATTCAACCCGGTATCGTTACTTAAGCCGGGTAATCACTGAATCCAGCGTACCAAATATCCATTCAAAGGCGCGCTGCTTCCAGGAGCGCGCGGCCCACTCCTCGGCCAGCACTTCCTTGCTGGCCGAAAAATTACGCTCAAACATAGCGCGCACATCCTGAGCAAGCCGCTCGTCCATCACTTCCTGATTGGCCTCCAGGTTCCAGTGCAGATTCCAGTGATCGAAGTTACATGAGCCAATACTCACCCAGTCATCCGCGAGTACAAATTTGGCATGAATAAACGTCGGCTGGAATTCGTAAATGCGCACGCCCGCTTTAAGCATCGACTGATAAAAACGTTGTCCTGCGTAACGCACGCTGGGGTGGTCATGCTTCGCGCCGGGCAGCAAAAGGCGTACATCCACGCCCCGCTTTGCAGCCCGCGCCAAGCGACGGCGCAGTGTAAACGTAGGCACGAAATAGGGCGTACAGAGCCAAAGACGCCCTTGAACGCCATGCACCCGGCGATAAAGCGAGTGACGAATCGCCTGGTACCGGTAGCCTCGGCCCTGTATGGCTCGGCCGATTGCCCCGCCTTCAAACGCCTCTGCCTGGCGCTGTTGAGGAAGAGGCGCCGGAGGACGCTTATCCTCTGCGCGTGTTAAGCGCGAACGCCAGAGGGTGCGAAAAAGCATCTCCCAGTCGGCGATGACCGGGCCTTCAATACGCACGGCAATGTCGTACCATGCCTCTAAAAATTCATCGACGGCGCCAAACCCACCGGTAAAGGCTATTTGTCCATCGACCACTATAATTTTGCGGTGGTCACGACTAAGGTTCCGAGCCAGTGAGTGGAGCCCCACCGGATTGAAAAAGCGCAGCGCCACGCCCGCGTCAAGAAGCCGCTCGCGGTCGCTGCTAGCAAGCCCCTTGGAACCAAAGCCATCCAACAGCAGATACACCCTTACACCCCGCTGGGCTGCCGTTGTTAGTGCTTGTATCACCTGGTCAGCAAGCGCTCCCGACTCCATCAAGTAAAGCTCAACCAACACATAGTGATTGGCGTGGTTGATGGCTTCAAGCATGGCGGGTAGAAAGCGAGACGCCTCTGGCAGCAGGGTAAATCGATTGCCCGCATGCCATGTCAGGGGCTGATACTTCATAGCGCTCTGCTCCTGATGAAATACCTCGTTAATGCGTAATGGGTATCGACTCAACGATGAAGCGACTGCTTAACATAGAGATCATAGCGGCTGGTCTTTCCCTCCAACACATGCTGAGGCGCGGGGCCTGCAATCGGAGGGGCTTTACGGGGACGTTTTACCACCACCCGGTGTGTCGCTACCTCCAGAGCGGCTTCCAACAAACGCGGCGCATCATCGTCATCGCCCGCCAGTTCGCGAAACAGGCGCATCTCTTTTTTGACCAGCGCTGACTTTTCCCGATGCGGAAACATCGGGTCCAGGTGCACGACCTGTGGATCAAACGCGGCCTCGGTAACCAACGCTTCAAGCGACTGAGCCGCGTCGCCATGGCGCAAGGTCATGCGAGCGATGATATCAGCGATATCATGCGCTTTAGCGGCTCTCAGCAGGCCGTCTTCCAACAGCGCGGCAATCGCGCCGACACGCTCAACCAGCAGCACATGAGCGCCCAGTGCGGCCAGTACAAAGGCATCCCGCCCAAGCCCTGCCGTCGCATCGACAACGCTTGGCGTCACGCCTTTAGCAAGCCCGCACGCCTTGGCAACCAGTTGGCCTCGCCCACCGCCAAACTGACGCCGATGGGCTGCTTTACCTGCAGCAAAATCAACGCTTAGCGGTTTACCATAGCGTTTTTCATCCCCTGCCAGCACTAAACGTCCCTCGCAATACGTAAGCGCCAATCCTTCTGGGAGTACGGCCTTTTCAGGCAGGCTCATGCCGGCTTTTTCCAGGCAACGTTATTGCGCAAATACACCGGCTGAGCCAGATGCGCCGGCTGACCTAACCCTGCTGCTAAATCATCGGCACCCAACCAGGCCATTTCTTCAGCGCGAGGCTCCATATCAACCAGGTGCTGGCTCATGCTCACTTGCACCGTGGCTGCAAAGCGCTCCCAAAGCGTAAAACCTGAGCCTACGCCGACCCAGTCAGTTTCATCTTCAGGTAGTGAAAACGCTTCTGGGGCCAACACGGCTTCAGCTTGCTCCAGACTCACGCTATCGTTCAAACAGTGCCATGTGGCCGCGTAGATCTCGCCCATACGCGCATCCAGAGCAGTGACGATATAGCGAAAGTGAAAGCGCCGATGGGCCTGGAGAGCCAACGCTTTGAGCGTTGAGACGCCGAGTAATGGGCGGTCCAAACCAAAGGCCAGGCCTTGTGCCGTTCCGGTAGCGATTCTCAGCCCGGTAAATGAGCCCGGCCCTTGTCCAAAGGCAATGGCGTCGAGCGCCGCCGGTGTAATCTGCGCTTGCGCTAACAGCTCGTCCACCATCGGCATTAACCGCCGAGTATGCGCACGCGGCGTCATCTCGTAGCGCGCTAGACATTCGCGGTCAGCGCCGTTCTGACGTAGCAGTGCTACCGAGCAGGCGCTGGATGAGGCATCTAGCGCAAGAAGGTGTAACGACATAGCAATTCCGCACTCGTGATAAGTAGTCGAACATTATACCTTTAGTGCGCCCATACGACGATGGCCCGCGCTTGGCGGGCCATCGGCTTAGCGAGCATCGTTTAATCAGCCAAGGGCTTCTTTTACCTGGCGCGTAATATCGGCAACGCTGCCTACGCCTTCAACACGGTGGTACTGGGGCGCTGCTTCAGCGTCCTTGTTTGCCCACTGCTGGTAGTAATCCACCAGCGGTGCCGTTTGATCGTGATAAACCGACAAGCGGTTACGCACGGTTGATTCCTGGTCATCTTCACGCTGAATAAGCTGCTCGCCCGTTACATCGTCTTTGCCAGGCTCTTTAGGCGGATTATGATCGACGTGGTAAACACGCCCGGACGCCGGGTGAACGCGGCGACCCGCCAAGCGGTTGACAATTTCTTCATCCGGGACAGCGATCTCAAGCACGTGGTCAATCTTCACGCCCCCCTCTTTCATGGCATCGGCCTGAGGGATGGTCCGCGGGAACCCGTCAAACAGGAACCCGTTCTCGCAATCTGGCTGGCTGATACGCTCTTTCACCAAGTCAATAATGATCTGATCGGACACCAGGCCACCACTGTTCATTATCTCTTTAACTTTTAGCCCCAGCTCGGTGCCGTCTTTGATTGCCGCGCGTAGCATATCCCCGGTGGAAATCTGAGGAATCTTGAACTGCTCGCAAATATATTGAGCTTGAGTCCCTTTCCCCGCGCCGGGGGCACCCAACAGGATTAAACGCATGGCCACTGCTCCTTGAAAGTAAAACGCAATAAAATGAATTAACCGACAATAACCGGGCCACTCATGCGGCACAACTCCCCAAAAGCCTGAGAAGGGTATTTTTGTAAGATTTTTTTAAATAAAACAGCCAAGTGATGCACGCCAGGCGCACCGGCCGCCTCGTTTGAAGTGCTAAACGCAAACGGCGCCCATCACTGGGCGCCGTTGACTAAACCTAATTTGCAGCTATTTTCTCATATACTGCTGCGTGAATTGCCGTGATACCGCATCAAACGGCGCCACGACAATCCACATCATGCCGATAACCTGATTACAGCAACAAGCGGCGAATATCGGTCAACACATCCGCCAGGAATGCCGTGAAACGCGCAGCATCCGCACCGTTAATTGCCCGGTGATCATAGGAAAGCGACAGCGGCATCATCAAGCGCGGTTGGAAGGCACCGCCATCCCAAACCGGCTTCATTTGGGCTTTGGAAACACCCAAAATAGCTACCTCAGGCGCATTCACGATCGGCGTAAACGCCGTGCCACCAATCGAACCCAGGCTCGAAATAGTGAAACAGCCACCGGTCATCTCTTCCCGCTTGAGCTTCTTGGTTTGTGCCTTTTTACCCAGCTCTGCCATATCCTTGGCAATCTCGATCAAGGACTTCTTATCGGCATCACGCAGTACCGGCACCATCAAGCCATCAGG
The DNA here is from genome assembly GCF_052378905.1 of Halomonas sp. AOP22-C1-8. Taxonomy (NCBI): domain Bacteria; kingdom Pseudomonadati; phylum Pseudomonadota; class Gammaproteobacteria; order Oceanospirillales; family Halomonadaceae; genus Halomonas; species Halomonas sp. AOP22-C1-8. Next base: position 92,219 of record NZ_JBQSYD010000008.1, read on the forward strand.
GGTATCAACAGCAATACCGATATGAACGTAGTTCTTCCATACCAGCGTTTCGCCGTCGCCTTTTAAGCTGACGTTAAACTGCGGGAACTTACGCAGCGCAAAAGCACACGCTTTCACCAGGAAGGGCAGCGGGGTTAACTTGGCACCCTGCGCTTCGGCTTCGGCTTTCATCGACTTACGGAAGTTCTCAAGCTCGGTGATATCCGCTTCGTCAAACTGGGTCACGTGGGGCACGTTGAGCCAGCTACGATGCAGGTTGGTCGCACCCATTTTCAACAGGCGACCCATCGGCTTCTCTTCTACTTCACCGAACTGGCTGAAGTCGACTTCCGGAATCGGCGGAATACCGGCGCCACCCGTGGCGGCAGCTGCTCCGCCCGATGCTTGCGCCTTGCCCTGGTTCGCAATGACCTGCTTCACATAGGCCTGAACGTCCTCTTTGAGCACGCGCTCTTTGGGGCCGCTGGGCTTAACCAGGCCAATGTCGACGCCAAACTCGCGGGCCAGCATACGCACGGCTGGGCCTGCGTGTACCAACTTGCCATCACGCGGCTTGTGCGCGGCCATTTGCGCTTCAGGGCTGGGCGTACCGCCTACGGTTGATGCGCTCTGCTTGGCAGTGCTCTTCTCAGCGGTTTTCTGAGCAGTCTCCTTCTTCGGCGCTGGCTTGGAAGCGGCTTTCTTCGCGCCCGCTACTTCCATATAACCAATAATATCGCCTTCAGAAACGGTATCACCCTCTTTAACGGTCAGCTCAAGGAGCTTGCCTTTATAGGGGCTGGGAACATCCATGGAGGCTTTATCAGACTCCAGCGTGATCAACGGATCTTCTTCGCTGATCTCATCGCCTACTGCCACACCGATTTCAATAATCGGTACGTCGGTAGAGCCGGAAATATCCGGAACGCGGATCTCCTTGCGCTCTGGCTCGCCGCTGGCCGCGTCGTCTTCGCTGTCGTCGCTGCGGGTATCTTCAGGCTCGCTGCTGGAGGCGCTCGCCTCTTCCTCAGCAGGCGCTTCATCGTCGGCCTCGTCGCTACCTTCACCTTCGATTTCCATCTGGCCGATAACATCGCCTTCAGAAACCGTGTCGCCTTCTTTAACGGTAAACGCGACAATTTTGCCGGTATGCGGGCTCGGCACATCCATGGAGGCTTTATCAGACTCCAGGGTGATCAGCGTATCTTCAGCATCGATACTATCGCCTTCACTCACCGCAACTTCGATGATCTCAACGTTGTCAGAGCCGCCTAGGTCCGGCACCTTGATATCCACGGTTTGCTTACCGCCACCGGATTTCCTGGCGCTTTTCTGCTCGGCCTTGGGCTTCTCTTCGGCCGCAGGGGCTTCTTTCTGCTCAGGTTCGGACGCTTGCTTGTCGTCCTCTTCCTCGGCATCGCCGCCGCCTTCCGCTTCCAGCTCAACGATATCGTCACCTTCGGAAACGGTATCGCCTTCTTTAACCAGCACTTTAACGACTTTACCGCCCTTCGGGGCCGGGATATCCATGCTGGCTTTATCAGACTCCAGCGTGATCAGGGTGTCTTCCGCTGCAATGACGTCGCCTTCCGACACCGCGATCTCGATGATTTCGACACCTTCGCTACCGCCGATGTCGGGCACTTTGATGATTTCGCTACTCAAGGTCGCGCTCCTTTCAAATCGGATCGAGCCGGCGGGTACTTAACCCGCCGGGCAGCGGTTTAGCTGGTCAGCGGGTTCGGCTTGTTAGCGTCGATGCCATATTTGTTCATGGCTTCGCCAACCTGCTTACGTTCAATCTCGCCACGCTCAGCCAGTGCTCGCAGGGCCGCTACAACAACGAAGTAACGATCCACCTCGAAGAAGTAACGCAGCTTCTTACGCGTGTCCGAACGACCATAGCCATCGGTACCCAGAACAGTATAGTCGCCTGGTACCCATGCACGGACCTGATCCGCATAGAGCTTCATGTAGTCCGTCGAAGCAATGACCGGACCGTCACGGCCTTCCAGACATTTCGTCACGTGCGGCTTATTGGCCTCAGCGTCCGGATTCAGGAAGGATTCACGCTCAAGCAGCAGCGCTTCACGACGCAGTTCGTTAAAGCTGGTCACGCTCCAGATATCAGCGCCAACACCCCAGTCTTGTTCGAGCAGCTCAGCGGCGGCTTCCACTTCACGCAGAATGGTGCCAGACCCCATCAGCTGAACGCGGCCCTTGTCGCCCTTCGTCTCACGCAGCAGGTACATGCCTTTGACGATATCGTCGACCGGTACGTTTTCAAGCTCCGGATGCTCATAGTTCTCGTTCATCACGGTCAGATAGTAGAAGCAGTTCTCTTTATCAGTGAACATGCGCTTCAAACCATCCTGAACGATGACAGCGACTTCGTGACCGTACGTGGGGTCGTAGCTACGGCAGTTAGGAATGGTCGACGCCTGGATTAAGCTGTGGCCATCCTGGTGCTGCAAACCTTCGCCATTAAGCGTCGTACGCCCGGCGGTACCACCGACCATAAAGCCACGTGCCTGCAGGTCACCTGCGGCCCAAGCCAAGTCGCCAATGCGCTGGAAGCCAAACATCGAGTAGTAGATGTAGAACGGCAACAGCGTCAGGTGGTTATTGCTGTAAGACGTGGCAGCCGCCATCCACGCGGACATCGCGCCGGCTTCCGTAATACCTTCTTCGAGAACCTGACCTTTCTGGTCCTCGCGGTAGTACATGATTTGGCCTTTATCCATCGGCTCATACTTCTGGCCTTCGGCGGTATAAATGCCGAGCTGACGGAACATACCTTCCATACCGAAGGTACGCGCTTCATCAGGGATAATCGGAACGACCAGCTTGCCAAGCTTCTTGTCTTTAACCAAGCCATTGAGCACGCGCACAAAGGACATGGTGGTCGATACTTCACGACCTTTTGAACCGACCATTTGCGTGGCGAAGGTTTTGTCTTCAAGCGTGGGGATTTCCAACGCTTCAAAATCACTTTTGCGGCTCGGCAGGTAGCCGTTTAAACGCTCGCGTTGCAAGTGCATATACTTAAGCTCGGGCGAATCATCTTCCGGCTTGTAGTAAGGCACTTCCTTGAGCTGCTCATCGGAAAGCGGAATACCGAAGCGGTCGCGGAAGGTCCGCAGTGCTTCGTACTCCATGCTTTTCACCTGGTGCGCTTCGTTGGCTGCTTCGCCATCGCCGCTACCCATACCGTAACCTTTTACCGTATGCGCCAGAATAACCGTCGGCTTACCGTTAGTGGAGTTAACGGCTTCATGGTAGGCCGCATAGACCTTGAACGGGTCGTGGCCACCGCGATTGAGCTTCCAGATATCATCATCGGAAAGATCTTTAACCATTTCTTCGGTTTCAGGATACTTACCAAAGAAGTGCTCACGGGTGTAAGAGCCGCCGTTAGCCTTGTAGTTCTGGTACTCACCGTCGACCGCTTCATCCATACGTTTTTGAAGGACGCCTTTACTATCCTTCTCAAACAACGGATCCCAGTGACGACCCCAAACGACTTTAATTACGTTCCAACCGGCACCGCGGAAAACGCCTTCAAACTCGTCCATAACGCGAGAGTTACCGCGTACAGGGCCGTCCAGACGCTGCAAGTTACAGTTGATAACGAAGATCAGGTTATCCAGGTTCTCACGACCTGCCAGTGAGATGGCACCCAAGGATTCCGGCTCATCACACTCGCCATCGCCCATGAAACACCAGATCTTGCGATCGTACATGTCTTTCATTTCACGATGATGCAGGTACTTCATCACGTGGGCCTGGTAGATCGCCTGGATTGGGCCAAGGCCCATGGAGACGGTCGGGAACTGCCAGTAATCCGGCATCAGCCAAGGGTGCGGATACGATGACAAGCCATCGCCATCTACTTCCTGACGGAATCTATCCATCTGATCTTCAGACAGACGACCTTCCAGGAAGGAGCGTGCGTAAATGCCCGGCGCTACGTGACCCTGGATGTAGATCAGGTCGCCAGCGAAGTCATCTTTAGGCGCACGGAAGAAGTGGTTAAAGCCCACATCATAAAGGGTTGCCGATGACATAAAGCTGGCAATGTGGCCGCCAAGCCCGGGGTTGGCCCGGTTATTACGAATGACCTGGGCGATCGCGTTGTAGCGAATCAAGGAGCGAATGCGCCGCTCCATGAACAGATCACCAGGCATCCGCGCTTCACGATGCAGCGGAATCGTGTTGCGGTGCGGGGTTGTCACCGAGAAGGGCACCTTCATCCCATCCCGGCGCAATCGATCCGCCAGGCGGGTCATCAGGTAACGGGCGCGATCTTCGCCCTCACGATCCAGCACCGATTCCAGGGATTCCAGCCACTCCGTGGTTTCGACCGGATCGAGATCTTCTCTTGTCTCCAGACTCATAGAGGTCTCTCCGAATGACGATAAATGACATGAGCCCCGCCAACCCGTACGGGTTTGGGGCAGCTGCGGTGATTGATGGCCACCGCAGAAAAGCATTTGCGCGGTAACGCTAATGTTTTTTTAGCTCTATATTCAACGAGCTACAGACCACTGAATGTAGTAAAGCTACATAAATGTCGTAAAAGTTAGCCTTTTGTATGTAGGAAGATACCGCAAAGTCGCCACGCTGCCAATTCCGGAGTAGTGGAAAAGCGTATCGAAAACAAACTATTGCACTGCAACATAGACGCTTCGACAGTGCTTCCTATTACTCTTTATGCGTAGGCAGTGTAGCTAAACTACCGTTTTATTTTCTTGTCGTTGAACAACTTAATCGCTCTTTTTAAAGCGTATCAAGGTGGGTTTTCGCCAAACACTGGTAAAAGTAGGCCCAATCAAAGGCGGGCCCTGGGTCCGTTTTACGCAGCGGCGCGATATGCGCATGGCCCGTCATTCGTGACGCATCAAGCGCTGGGTAACGAATCATTAACCACTGAGTGACTTCTGCCAGTGCGTGGTACTGAGCCTTGGTAAAGGGCGTTATGTCATCACCTTCCAACTCAATGCCCAGTGAAAAGTCATTCAACGTCTGCCGCCACTGCATGGCGTGGCCATCCCACCAGCGTGAACGCCCAGCGTGCCAAGCGCGCTGATCCGTATTCACGAACTGCACGCACTCACCATCACGCCGGATAAGCAGATGCGCTGAAACGCGCAAATGGGCAATCTCGGCAAAAAAGGGGTGCTGGTCCATTGCCAGTTGATTAGTGAACAGCGCCTCTATCGCATCACCACTAAATTGCCCAGGAGGTAAGCTGATCGCATGCAGTACCAATAACGATACGTCATCAGTAGGTCGCGCATCATAATTGGGCGAGTCAACCCTGCGCGCCCTGCCCCACCAGCCGTCGTGTGTCTGGTCATTAATCACCCACAAAGTCTCCTTTACGTCGCGCTCTTTTCACTGCTCTCATTAGCGGCCCTCTTTTACTATAATGCCGGTCTCATTTGATCATGCCCAGAGAGCTCACCGCCATGAATAACCAAAATGCGCTAGCTGAAGAGATCAGCACCTGCGTGACTCGCCTGCTTAACGAAGATATAGGCTCAGGCGATATTACTGCCCAGCTAATTCCCGAGGACCAGTGGGCAACGGCGACGGTGATTACCCGTGAGTCTGCGGTGCTGTGTGGGACTGCGTGGGTCGATGAAATTTTTCAGCAGTTGGATGCGCGCGTCACGCTTCGCTGGCTAGCCGCTGACGGTGACTTGCTGGATGAAGGCCAAGGCTTTTTGGAACTGGAAGGCCCGGCACGTAGTTTGTTAACCGGGGAGCGCGCGGCGCTCAACATGTTACAAACGCTGTCTGCCACGGCAACCACAACGCGCCGCTACGTCAACTTGATTGAGGGTACCGGCGTTCGCCTGCTCGATACCCGCAAAACGCTTCCCGGCCTGCGTTTGGCGCAGAAATACGCCGTTACGTGCGGCGGAGGCCACAATCATCGAATAGGTCTTTGGGATGCATTCTTAATCAAGGAGAACCACATTTCGGCATGCGGCGGCATCAAGGCCGCGGTGAGTCAGGCAAGGGCACTTGCCAGGGATGTGCTGGTAGAGGTGGAAGTGGAGACCTTTGAAGAGCTTGACCAGGCATTGGCGGCCGGAGCTGACATCATCATGCTGGATAATTTCGCACTTGAAGATTTGTACGTAGCAGTCGAACTGAACGGCGGGCGCGCCACGCTTGAGGCCTCAGGCAATGTCGATGCGGCTACACTCAAAGCGATTGCCGATACGGGGATCGACTGTATTTCCAGCGGCGCGCTGACCAAAGATATCCAATCAATTGATCTTTCCATGCGAATTACCCGCAGCTATAGCGTATAGCCAGGCTCAGCTTCAGATTTAGTCTCAGGCTCAGGTTTCAATCGCGCTCAAGCGCTTTTCCATCCGATAGCGCTGAAGTGACTCACCGCTTCGTTCAACCCACTGCTCGCCCAGGTTTTCCCAGCCTCGGCGCAGCAGGCGGTCATAAAGCATCAGGCTCGCTTCAATCTCTATGCGATCAACTCCCTGCTCCAACAGCATACGCTCAGCATGAATCAACAGTGTGGTGCCAATGCCACGCCCGGTCAGCGAAGGCCACACATACAGCGTTTCGATACGCCCTTCCTTAGCATCAAGCTCAAGGAAGCCGACACAGCGGCCGTCGCACACCGCCACCAGTGTGGTGTAAAGCGCGTGGCGAACCGCCCAGGCGCTGGCTTCTCGGGGCAGCGCATTGGCCCAGGCGCGCCTCTGGCTCAGCTCATAGTGGCTGGCTGCGCCTTGCATGACCGCATGGTAAAACACTTCGGCCTGGTCGGCGGCGTCGCGCGCTAGAGCGGCGCGGTAGGTCACCCTGGCCGCCGGGGCTTTTGGCGCAGAAAGCTCCTCGGTCGTTGGCATGCATCACCTCTAAGCAGTTATCGAAATGGGGATCAAGCAAACATTCGGCGTATAACGTCAGGCTGACTTATACTTGGCCGCCTATCTCAGCATAAGGCAGTAGCATGCACAATGCCCCTGACAATGCGTCCTTTACGCTGACGCCTATCGGTTACGTTGTTAGCGACTACCCGGACAAATTTGGCATACCCCGCCAACCAGGCCTAGCGCAGGCGGCCAACGCCTCTCTCGTGCTAACGGCACCCTATAACGACCCATTAACGGTGCGTGGGTTGGAGGATTTTAGCCATCTTTGGGTGTCATTTATTTTTCACCAAAGCCCAGAGCGTTGGACGCCATTAGTACGCCCACCACGGCTTGGGGGCAACCGCAAGGTAGGCGTATTTGCCAGCCGCAGTACCCATCGACCTAATCGGCTGGGCCTCTCGCTGGTAACGCTTACCGGTATCGACACACACCAAGGGGTTCGTTTAAGACTCGAAGGCTGCGATTTAGTGAGCGGCACCCCGGTGGTCGATATCAAGCCCTACCTGCCCTGGGCCGAAGCACGCCCTGAAGCTGTCGCCGGTTTTGCGCCGCAAGCCCCCGCGTTGCTGCCCGTCACGTTCAGCCACGATGCACTGGATACGTTGGCACGCCGCGTTGATAGCGCAAGCTTGCATGCATTGATCGAACAAGTGCTTGGACAAGACCCACGCCCCGCTTACAAGCAAAGCGAGGAGTCTGGGCGTGTCTACGGCGTTAGGCTGCGCGATGTCGATGTGAAGTTTCGAGCCCTACACAACGACGAAGCCACCACGTTAGAGGTGGTGGCTATCGACATCATGACTGACTAGTACGGGCGATCAGGCAGGAAAGGTGATTCCCAAGCGTCGGCCTACTTCTTCGTAGGCTTCGATCACGCCGCCCAGGCCTTGGCGGAAGCGGTCTTTATCCAGCTTCTCTCGGGTATTGGCATCCCACAAACGACAGCCGTCCGGTGAGAATTCATCGCCCAATACCACTTCGCCCTTGAATACGCCGAACTCAAGCTTGTAGTCCACCAGCAGCATGTCGCCTTCGGCAAACAGTTGCTTTAATACGTGGTTAACCTTGAAGGTCAGCGTTTTCATCTTGCCCAGCTGCTCGGGCGTTGCCCAACCAAAGGTTTCTGCCAACGACTCGTTGATCATCGGGTCGCCTTTTTCGTCGTTCTTCAAGAACAGCTCAAAGGTAGGCGGCATAAGTGCAACACCTTCTTCAACGCCCAGGCGTTTTACCAGCCCACCCGCAGCGATGTTGCGTACCACGCACTCGACCGGAATCATCTGCATTTTTTTAACAAGGCTCTCGGTATCAGAGAGTTGTTTTTCAAAATGCGTAGGGATACCGGCCTCTTGCAAACGCTCCATAATAAACGCGTTGAAGATGTTATTGACCATCCCTTTACGGGCCAGCGCTTCTTTCTTCTTACCATCAAAAGCGCTGGTGTCATCACGAAACTGCAGCACCAGCAGATCCGGATCATCGGTGTGATATACAGATTTTGCCTTACCGGCATAAAGTTCTTGGCGCTTTTCCATGACAGCTCCGAAAGGGATCAAATAAACAGATTAACGTAAATAGCCAGCAACACGTTCTAACAGCTCACGCTGGTCATCGGCATTAAACTCACGCTCACTGGCATTCACCGCGCGTAAAATGGTCTGATTGCCATCGGGCTGCAGAACAATACGTATTTCCTGGGGCATCTTGCGCACATCGGCACTAAATACAATTTGCAGCGGGTTGCGACCGCGTTCAGTCTCGGTCATGTATTCCACCAGGAATTCATGACGCTCCGGGTTGGTAGCTAGCAGATTACGCTGACCTTGCAGGGTGAAATCCAACGCGAGATAGTGATTGAGTTCAGCCCAAACACGATCAAGCGGCTGGGGAATGACAGCCTCCCACTCATCACCCTGCTGACGGAGCTGTAGCGTTTGCTGGGTATTCAAGCGCTGGGCATTCCAGGAGGAAGCCACGCTCTGTGACGCACTACGCGCCCCCAGGAACTCTTCCAACGCATCGAGGCAGCTCGTCATGGTCTGTCCACCACGTTCACAGCGCACTTCACTGCTGCCAGAACGCATGGCACTTTGCAGACGTAAATCGGCCTGCGACGTTACGATAACGCCCTGCGACGCATCGCTTTGCTCCACACCTAGTTGACGGCTACGCGCAAAGGATTCCAGCTGCGGCCAGACGGCGCCCGTATCGGCTGCCACCACTAGCCAACTTTGGCTGCCTGCCTCCCGGCGCTCCACGTATTCGGGCTCTAGGCCACTGCCAATCGACAGCGACTGAGGAGCGCGTATTTCCGCAGCTTCTTCGATGCGGGCACCCTGCATGGCTGCTTGAGGAACGGGCAGTGCATCCTGATAGCGCTGAGCATTGCGGGTCTCTGGCAGCACCAGAGGGGGCGCCGGAGCGGCTTCCGTGTAATCCAGGTTACGGTCGTGGTAATAACCATCGCGCGCGCAACCTGCCAGAGCGACAGCCGTTACGAGTGCCAGCGGTATCCATTTAAGCGCACGTTTTTCAAGCACAAAGCTCATCAAGCCACCTTAACAGTCAACAAATCAGTTAACCGACAGCACATCACTGTGCTCCCGGTAACAAAGGGTATCGCGCTGGGTGTAATGAAAGAGCATTACTCCTCAATCACGTCCGCCAGTTGCAGCGCTTCACTAACAGTGGCGTGGTACTTCTCGGATAACCATGTCAATGGCAAACGAATACCTGCATCCATATACCCCATCCGGTTAAGCGCCCATTTTACCGGTATAGGATTGGATTCGATGCCCAGATTAGTATGCAACGGCATTAAACGGGTATTAATTTGATGCGCTTTATCTGCATCGCCAGCGACAGCGGCCGCACATAGCTCATGCATTGCCTTAGGGGCAACGTTCGCTGTCACCGAAATATCCCCATGCCCACCCATCAGCATAAACTCGCAGGCCGTCGCGTCATCACCGGAATACAGCATAAAGTCACTGCCCTTTAAGCGCGAAATTAGATCTTCTGCGCGTTCAAGGTTTCCAGTGGCATCTTTCAAACCGACGATGTTATCAACGCCTGCCAAGCGTACAACCGTTTCATTGTACAGGTCAGAGCAGGTACGCCCCGGCACGTTATACATGATAACCGGTAGTTTGCTGCCTTCTGCCACCGCCTTAAAGTGCTGGTACAAGCCTTCCTGAGTCGGCTTATTATAATAGGGGCAAACGGACAAACAGTAATCAGCCCCCACTTCACTGGCGTACCGAGCAAGCTCAACGGCTTCAGACGTCGCATTGGCGCCCGTACCGGCGATCACCGGAATGCGTCCATTGACCTCCTCCACCACACTGCGGATCACGTCAAAGTGCTCTGCAAACGTCATGGTCGTGGGCTCGCCAGTGGTGCCTGCGGCAACGATGCCGTCTGTTCCGTTATCAAGGTGGAAGTTCACCAGACGACGAAGCGCCTCCCAGTCGATGTCGCCATTGACTTTCATCGGCGTCGCCAGGGCGACGATGCTGCCTGTGATCATCCGTTTATTCCTCATCTACAAAATTATGAGACCAAGCCCAACATGGACATCCAGACAAGGCGCCGAACCACTCTTTTACGCATCATGGCGACTGCCCGTTTGGGCCTACAGAGGGTAAATGGTACTCAGGCGATTCGAGCCTGTACAGCGCAAACCGCTGTGAGTTTGTGATGCACACCTATCATGCCTTTGACATGCTGCCTCAGGTTGCGTGTAATCACCCTATAAGTCGTCAACGATTAGGAGTCTGCATGCATATCGAATTAGGCCAACCTGTCCCCGATTTTTCTGCAAGTGCGACGGGCGATACGACAATCACACTGTCGGAACTACGTGGCAAACAGGTCGTTATCTATTTTTATCCCAAGGCCAGCACACCCGGCTGCACCACCGAAGGCGGCGATTTCCGCGACCATAAAAAAGCGTTCGATAACGCCAATACGGTTATTTTAGGAGTGTCTCGGGACGGTTTGCGTGCCCAGGAAAATTTTAAAGCCAAGCAGGATTTTAACTTCCCGCTCATTTCCGACAAGGATGAAACCGTCTGTACGATATTTGATGTTATCAAACTGAAAAAAATGTACGGCAAGGAGCATCTGGGCATTGAGCGCAGTACTTTCTTAATAGATACAGCAGGCAACCTTGCCAACGAATGGCGTGGCGTTAAAGTGCCAGGCCACGTAGAGGAAGTGCTGGCTGCCGCGGAAGCACTACACGCGAGTCGTTAATAAAAACGCCCGCCCGGTGTCATCACCAAGCGGGCGTTAACTTTTCAAAAGACTCAGCGTGTTAAACCAAGGGCATTGTTAACCCTCGGGCAGCGGCCGTGCGGTCTTATGACTCCGCCTGGATAATACCCTCTTCCCCATTCTGCTCACGAACACCCCTCGGCCAAGCGTAGACCAACGCTTTTAGCAGTGTGGCCAACGGAATGGCGAAAAACACGCCCCAGAAGCCCCAAATACCGCCAAAGAAAAGCACCGCGACAATAATGGAAACGGGATGAATATTATTGGTTTCAGAAAACAGCACTGGCGACAGAACGTTTCCATCCAGTGCCTGAATCACGCCATAGGCAACCAGCACATAAATAAACTGATCGCTTAATCCAAAATGAAAACCTGCTACCGCCATGACCGGCAGTGTAGCCACCGCAGCGCCGATAAAAGGCACCAGCACCGAAAAGCCCACCAGAACGGCCAGCAGCGCTGTATACGGCAAGCCAAAAAAGGTAAAGGTGCCAAACGCTACCGTACCCACAATGATGATTTCGATGAACTTGCCCCGAATATAGTTCGCAATCTGATGATCCATTTCCTGCCAGATGCGCGTTAACAGCGCACGTTTTTGTGGCAACAGCGAAACCGCGAACCCAACCAGCGCCTCGCGGTCCTTCAGCATAAAGAAGACCAGAATGGGCACAAGGACGAGGTAAATAATCAGCGACATGACATTACCCAAAGAGGCCAAGGAGAGCGTCAGCGCACGCTGGCCTAGCTGGCTAATTTCACGGCTTGCTACACCGATCCAGCTCTGCATTTGATCAGGCGTAACCAGGTTTGGGTAGCGCGCCTGCATCTCATCCAACCACCCCTGGCCGCTGGCAAACATGCGCGGCGTTTCATGTACAAACCCGACCAGCTGATTCCAAATCAGCGGCATTAAAATGAACGCAAGGGTTAACAAAGCACTGATAAAGGCTAGAAAAATAAGAGTAACGGCTAAAAGATGAGGTATCCCTCTTCGCGTTAAAGCGCTCACCACCCCTTGCAGCAGAAAAGCCAGAACCAGCGCGGTAAAAAACGGCGCCAGCATGTGGCCAAACAAGATAATGGCCGTAAAGCCAGCCACCAACACCAGCAATAAGACGAGCGCTTCTTCATCAGAAAAATAGCGTTCAACCCAGCTTTTAAGAATAGTACGCATGGTCATTAGTGTGCGTCTCCCGCCTTACGTATCCAAAAAAAGTACGTGCCTTCATGCTGCTCTCGCGCCGCCATCTCATGATTGCCTTGATCAGTAAACGACGCTATATCGCGCCATGAGCCTGCATCAGTGGCACGCACTTCAAGCAACTGCCCAGCCGCCAAACCGGCTAACGCCTGTTTAGTCTTGAGTAACGGCATCGGACACGGCAGCCCACACGCATCAAGCACCACGTCTGGATGAAAACGTACGAATGATTCAGACATACCTGCTCCCTAAAAATGCCTGCATGATCTCGCCATTGTTGCATAAACTGTTTACGTTGCGATGATCACTGTTCACTTGATTTAACGGCACTTTACAGCATCAATCAATGTCACAGCGGTAACCGCTGCGCTTTACCCTTATCAATGAGGATGCCATGCCGCACATACGGACTGCTTATCCCCGCGGGCTCTGCGCGCTAATTGTTGCTTGCAGCATTAGCGTCTCAAGCCCGCCAAGCTACGCACTTAATGACTATCATCTGCCCACGCTTGGCGGTCCCTCGTCATCAGCCAGCAGTGAAGAGTTCCGTTTGGGCCGAGCATGGCTACGTCAGTTCCGGGCCCAGGCGCCTCAATGGCAAGACCCTATCGTAAGCGATTACCTGGAAAGCCTTGTGGCGCGCCTGCTGCCATACAGCCAATTGGGAGACCTGCAAACGACGATGGTGATGGTCGATAACCGATCACTCAATGCCTTTGCCGTTCCCGGTGGCGTGGTGGGAATCAATTCCGGGCTTTTTGCCTTTGCTGAAGATGAAGGTGCTTTTGTCTCGGTGATTGCTCATGAGCTTGGCCACTTATCACAGCGTCACTACGCCCGAGGTAGCGCGCGAGCAGAACAGACACAACTTCCTGCCATGGCAGCCATGCTAGCGGGCATGCTGGTAGCGGCCAGCGGAGGTGGCGAAGCGGGCCTTGCCGCCGCCATGGGCTCACAGGCCGCCCTAATCCAGGACCAGCTCAGCTACTCAAGACGTTTTGAGCAAGAGGCTGACCGTATCGGCTTACAGGCGATGGCCGATGCTGGCTACGACCCTCATGCCATGGTCCGCATGTTTTCTGCCATGCAACGCTTGGCGCGACTACAAGGCGGCAACCCGCCTGAGTTTCTATTGACCCACCCAGTTTCAGATAGCCGCTTAAGCGATGCACAAGGGCGTGCCTCGCAGCTCAGTGTGGCCAGCACCTATACCAGCAATACGCTTTACGACATGATGCGCGCTCGCGCCCTATTGAGCATTTACCAAAACTCCCCGCAACAAGCCGCTTCCCGCCTTGCCCAGGATGACGCAGAAGAGCCGGCACGACGCTATCTAGAGGCATTAATGACTGCGCGTAATGGTCAAACGGATCAAGCCTTACAAATGCTCGATCAACTGGCCGCTGAGCTACCGGATTACGGCATGCTGCCTGCATCTGCGGCAAGCGTCGCGCTGGAGGCCCAACGCTATGATGAAGCCATTACCCGAAGCCAGCGCCTTTTGAGGCTGATGCCGTCTTATCTGCCCGCCCAACTGATTTTGGCAGAGGCACAACTGCAGCGAGACCCAGAAGCCGCTTATCAGCTCCTACGTAACATAACAGCGCAAAACCCTGAATACCCTCCTGGCTTTAACCTGCTAGCTGAAGCCGCTGGGCGAAGCGGGCACAACGGTTGGGGGCATTTGGCGCGCGCCGAGCATTTACAGCTGACAGGGCGAGTCGACCGAGGCATTCAGCAACTCTCACTGGCTCGCAACGCGGCCGAGCAAGAGAACGACCAGCAAGCGCTTGCACGTATTGAACAGCGCCGAGAAGCCTTTATTGAATACCGTAAAGCGCTGGATGACTTTTAACGACGTAACGCTTTGAAATGAATGACATGCATAAAGCTCTTGGCCTGCGAAGGGCCAGGAGCCTGATGGACTGATCACAGCGTGAAGCTGTTCTATTTAGCGTTGAAATTCAGCATACGCTCAAGCGGCTTTAGCGCTTTCTGGCGTAGCGACTCATCAACATGAATTTCCCCACTGCCGTAGCGCAGCGCATCCGCCAGATTATCCAGTGCATTCATGGCCATCCACGGGCAGTGTGCGCAGCTTCGGCAGGTAGCGCCATTACCGGCTGTCGGTGCTTCAAACAATGTCTTGCCCGGCACCGCTTGCTGCATCTTAAAGAAAATGCCGCGATCTGTTGCCACGATAAGCTGGTTATTGGGCAGTGTTTGAGCGGCCTTGATTAACTGGGACGTCGACCCCGCCACATCCGCCATGTTGACCACCGAGTCCGGCGATTCAGGATGCACCAGCACCGCCGCATCAGGATAAAGGCGTTTTAAGTCCTCAATACCTTTCGCCTTGAACTCTTCATGCACAATACAGGCGCCGTCCCACATCAGCATATCAGCGCCGGTTTTTTTCTGGATATATCCCCCCAGATGCTTATCCGGTGCCCAAAGGATTTTTTCACCTTTTGCCTGCAGGTGCTCAATCACGTCAACGGCAATGGATGACGTCACTACCCAGTCAGCACGCGCTTTGACAGCAGCCGACGTATTGGCATACACCACCACGGTACGGTCAGGGTTCGCATCGCAAAAGGCGCTGAACGCATCTACCGGGCAGCCAATATCCAGCGAACAGGTTGCCTCCAGCGTGGGCATCAATACGCGTTTTTCAGGCGAAAGTATTTTGGCTGTTTCCCCCATAAAACGCACACCTGCCACAATCAACGTAGTAGCATCATGCCGAGCGCCAAAGCGCGCCATTTCAAGGGAGTCTGCCACGCAGCCACCGGTTTCTTCCGCTAACTGCTGGATAGCGTCATCGGTGTAGTAGTGTGCGACCAGGACGGCATTGTGCGTGTGCAGCAGTTGCTTTATCTCTTCGACACGCGCCTGGTCTTCTGCGGGAATACGAGTAGGGCAATACGGGCTAGGGAGCGGAGCATCAAGCTCAGCTTGAGAAGTCATAATAGTCATCGTGTCTACCACTGTGACGAACAGGGAATCCCCCTGTTAAACACTAGTCGCGACCTGTGTCATCCACACATGCCGCTCGCGATTGCAACAGGCCGCTGCGTCTCTCGCGGTGACCTACTGCGCTACTAACTATTTCTCTAAGCTGTTTTCTCTTAACAGCTTTCTCTAATGAACGTTGCTTAATCACATTGCATGAAGCCATTGTGGTGGCAAATTGTTGTCTTCTGCAAGTGGTATATTGCGCGGCTGTACGCATCAGGCACACAGCAAAACGCCCCTGGCAGCAAGCTACCAAGGGCGTTGAATTTGGTGGGTCGTGTAGGATTCGAACCTACGACCAATTGATTAAAAGTCAACTGCTCTACCAACTGAGCTAACGACCCAAATTTTTTGCTTACCGTGCTGACATAGCGGTATGTCTAATTACGTGCTGTTCGATGGTGGGTCGTGTAGGATTCGAACCTACGACCAATTGATTAAAAGTCAACTGCTCTACCAACTGAGCTAACGACCCCTTCGAACGGATGCATATAGTACAGACCATGATCAGCCATGGCAAGAAGTTTTTAACTTTCTCCCGCACTGCACCCACAGAGTTAGCCAAGCTAGCCGTTTGATCCCGCAGTCTAATTAAAGCGGGTTTTATGGCCCATGCGAGCCTCTTCCGCCACGATCATGCCCGGTACAGCAACGATCGTTTTAAGGTGCCCAGATAGTTAAAAGCCAGCCATCAAGCGATTGATGGCTGGCCAGTGCGAACCGCCCCCCTGATTCGGGCAGGTGTAAAATCAGCGGCGTTTAGGCTTGCGCATTGTTTGTACCGGACGACGCTTATTTTTGTCGCGACTCCAACGGTTCTTCTCGTCCGGCGTCAGCTCAGGCACCTTACGTGTTTCAAGGTTAGCGATCGTGGCGAGATCATCGACTTCGTCTTGCGAAAGCTCGATCCACTCTCCCGCTTTAGCACGCTTATCAATAAATATGTTGCCGTAACGTACACGCTTCAGACGGCTAACCGTAAGCTCTTGAGACTCCCACAGGCGGCGCACCTCGCGGTTACGTCCCTCAAGAATGACGACGTGGAACCAGGTGTTGATACCTTCACCACCAAACTCTTGCACATCGGTAAAGCGCGCAGGGCCATCTTCCAGCATAACGCCATCCACCATCGCTACGATGTGTTCGCGCTTTACTTCACCCATTACGCGCACGGCGTATTCACGCTCAACCTGGGTTGAGGGGTGCATTAACCGGTTGGCAAGCTCGCCATCGGTCGTGAAAAGCAGCAGACCGCTGGTATTGATATCCAGTCGGCCAATGGCAATCCAGCGCTCGCCTTTTAGCCGTGGCAAACGCTCAAATACGGTACGACGGCCTTCCGGGTCTTTACGCGTGCACAGCTCGCCTTCTGGCTTGTTGTACATGATGACGCGACGCGGCGCTTCGTTCTCGGGTCGCAGTGTAACGGGGCGGTCATCGAAACTTACTTTATCGCGCATTTCAACGCGGTCACCCAGCTTGGCGACCTGGCTGTTGACCTTTACTCGGCCATCAGAAATAGCGGTTTCCATTTCGCGCCGCGAACCCAGTCCCGCTCGTGCAAGCACTTTCTGGAGTTTTTCACTAACGGGAGGGGTGTGGTTACTCTGAGTCATGATCGTCTGACCTCATATCATTGGTCTGCGTGCGTGCGCTGTCATCATGTGGGCGCTGCGCACGTGCCGCAAGTCGAGCTTCTAAATCAGCAAAACTTAGCGGCTGGGTTAACGCCGTCTCGGCGTGGTCGTCGGCTCTCTCAGCCGTCTTGGGTGGCGCATCCTGCACGCTTTCTGGCGCTTCGTCCAGTGTTTCTTTGGGCCTTGATTCCTCACTCTCCTCTTCAAGGAGAGCCTCTTGTGAAACCGGTAACTCAGCCTCTTCTCTTTCCTCCCAATTAACCAATTCATGCATGGGGGGAAGTGCATCCAGTGTTTTCAGGCCAAAATCGTCCAGAAAGCTTCGTGTAGTGGCGTAGACGGCTGGCCGCCCGGGCACATCGCGGTGGCCAACAACACGAACCCATCCACGCTCCATTAAGGTGCGCATGATCGAACTGCTCACGCTGACCCCGCGTACTTCTTCGATATCACCACGGGTAACGGGCTGCCGATAGGCAATCAACGACAGCGTTTCAAGCAGCGCACGCGAATAGCGCTGGGGGCGTTCGTCCCAGAGGCGTGACACCCAATGCGCAAGGCGTGGCTGAATACGCAGTTGAAACCCTGATGCGGTTTCCACTAACTCTAACGCGCCCTCTTTATGGCGCAGAGCAAGGCGCGCTAATGCGTCACGCAACTCTCGTCTCGGCGGGCACTCATCGTCGATAAATAACGTTTCGAGCCGCTCGACATCCAACGGTTCGCCTGCGGCGAGCAGCGCGGCTTCTATAATGTTGTCTAAGGTGGTGTCCTTCATGGTGCCTCCTCATCAGGCTCAAAGGCAGGCTCTTCAAAGGCGCCGTCTGCTTCCTCAACAGCAAGCGTTTCAAAAGCGGCTTCTTCATCCACTATCGCGCCGCTGCGCGCCCGTACATGGATAGGAGAAAGTGGTGCGTTCTGGACAATTTCGATCATTGCCTCTTTCGCTAGCTCCAAAATAGCCATAAAGGTGACGACCACGCCTGCCCGCCCCTCTTCCATGGTAAACAGGGCTTCAAAAGGTGTGTAGCGTTGGTGTGCGCTGTCTTCGCTGAGCTGCTCCATGATCTTGAGCATACGCTCACGGGTAGACAGTACCTCACGGCTAATCTGATGGGACTGCGTTAATTCGGCACGTTTAAGGATATCGGAAAGAGCACTCAGCAGTTCGTCCAGTTCTACATCCGGGTGAATCACCCGCGACTCAAGCGGGGGTAAACCAGCCTGTACGCTAAACCAATCACGCCCTACGCGAGGCAATGTATCCAGCGTTTCAGCAGCGGCTTTTAAACGCTCATACTCTTGCAGGCGACGAATCAGCTCTGCCCGGGGGTCCTCTTCACCTTCGCCCTCCGCTTTGGGCGGCCGAGGCAGTAGCGAGCGCGATTTAATTTCCGCCAACATCGCGGCCATCAGCAAGTACTCACCGGCAAGCTCGATCTCCATCGCCTGCATCAGCTCTACGTACTCAATGTACTGGTGGGTAATCGCGGCCACGTTGATCGTCAAGATGTCTAAATTTTGCCGACGAATAAGGTAAAGCAAGAGATCCAGCGGTCCTTCAAAGGTTTCCAAAAAAACGCGCAGCGCCTCGGGAGGAATATACAAATCCTCCGGCAGTTGAGTAATGGGCTCATCGAACAGCCGCCCAAGCACCTCGACGATTGGCTCTTGTGCCAACGTAGCCATGCGTTCAGGATCAGCGGTGGCGTTTTGTGTGTCGCTCACTCAGTCGGTATCTCTTGGTCAGTGGGCATTAGAAGGCAGTGTAACAAAGTCAGCACCTGACGTTGCGCCTGGCGCACGGTGCGTTAGCCTGCTTCGGCAGCTTTACGATAGCGTCCTTCGTAGTCGAAGAGCTTGTCGCGAATCTGGAAATGTCGGCCCACCTTGCGCCCGACCACAAAATCCGGATAGCGCAAGCGGCGCTGCTCGCTAATAACGTCCTCTGGCTTGAGGGGTTGCCAGGGCGTACCCGGAGCGCGCAAATGCCGACGCAAAAAGGCGGCATAAAAGGCGCGGCGCTGGGCGGGGGTTTCCAAAGCAAACCACTCAGAGAGTGTTGTGCCATCCTCATCGTAATAGGTCACTTTCAGACGCGGCAGACCACGGCCATTAAGGGTTGCGTCCAATTGCATGCCACTTACCCGTAATACTCGGGCATCTTTTAATTTGAGTGCATCTTTAAGCTTGTCATCAGCATCCACCAGCAGCTGTTCGCAGCCGTGGCAGCGACGCGCCGCAATATCATTCTCAGCGCCACAGTTATCGCACACCTTGAAGCGAAAGCGAAAATCACACTGGTGGCGCTTGCCTTTATCATCTTCAAGCAGCCCTTGGCAGCGGCGCCCAAAATGCTCAATGACCAGTTCGCCGTCGCGCTTGCCCCAAAACAGATTAGCGTGGCCGCAGGCCGGGCATTCAACCTGCACCGGCTCATTGTCGCCCGGCGGTTTTGGCTCGCCCACTTCTGGTGCGTAAAGGTCCCAGGGGTTGCCCGCGTAATCCAAAATAAGGCAATCCTGCTTACCTGGCGAGAGTCGAAGCCCCCGGCCCGCAATCTGCTGATAAAGGCTGACCGACTCCGTAGGCCGAAGCATCGCTATCAAATCTACATGCGGCGCATCAAAGCCGGTCGTCAGTACCGAGACATTCACCAGGTATTTAAGCTCACGCGCCTTAAAGGCATCAATCAGCTTAGTACGCTCCACCGACGGGGTCGCTCCGGTAATCAGCGCTGCCTGGTCGGCAGGCAAATACCCCATGATCTCTTCAGCGTGGGCGACAGTTGCTGCAAATATCATCACCCCATGCCGCTCAGTGGCACGCTCAACAATCTGACTGATAATCATGGGGGTGGCGCGATTGCCTGCCACGACGAGATTTAGCTCCGCTTCACGGTAATGGCCGTTTTCTGCCGACGCCAGCATGGAAAAATCATACCCTTCAATCGCCATATCCAGGCGTTTGGGTTCGGCAAGATAGCCTTGCTTGACCATCAAGCGCAGCGGCTGTTCGAACACGCAGTCACGAAAAAAGCTTGCGTCACTGCCGCGCACCATGCCGTGGTAATGACGATGGTAGATAAACCCTTGGCCTAGCCGGTAAGGCGTCGCGGTCAGCCCTAACACTTTCAACTTCGCGTTTTGTGCCCGCAGGTGATCAATCACTTGGCGGTAGCTTGCGTCTTTATCAAGCGACACCCGGTGGCACTCATCAATGACCAGCAGAGTGAAGCCTTCGTCATTGAACGCCTCCAGATTACGCACTACCGACTGCACCGAGCCAAACACGACCTGGCGCGACGCTTCCTTGCGCTTTAAACCCGCGCTGAAAATATCGGCTTTAAGCCCATAGGCCTGGTACTTGGCGTGATTCTGCTCCACCAGCTCGCGTACATGCGCCAATACCAATACGCGACCTCTCGCCAAGCGGGCCAGTTCGGCAATCACCAACGACTTCCCGCTTCCCGTAGGTAATACCACCACCGCGGGTTCGCTGGACGCACGAAAATGCGTAATAACACGTTTCACCGCGTCCGTTTGGTAAGGGCGTAAAGCAGGTGGCGGCATATAACTCCAACAGCCAGAAAATTACTTTGCTGGCTCAAGCGGGCAAGAGCAGCCAAGAACAGCGTTAGCCATAACGGCGTGAGATATTAACCGACCCAAACACGCGCGTTGCGGAACATGCGCAGCCAGGCACCATCTTCTGTCCACTCTGCCGGACGCCAGGAGTTGGTTACCGCGCGGGTAACGCGCTCCGGATGAGGCATCATGATCGTGACGCGGCCATCCGAGGTGGTTAACCCGGTGATACCTGACGGCGAACCGTTAGGGTTAGCCGGATAGCGCGTGGTCACCTGCCCATAGTTATCAATGTAGCGAAGCGCAATCTGATTGCTGGATTGCATGCTACGCAGGTGCGCGGCATCGCGGAACTCAGCACGGCCTTCCCCATGGGCCACCGCAATAGGCAGCAGGGAACCTTCCATGCCAGCCAGTAGAACCGAGGGCGTTTTTTCAACGCGCAGCATGGCTACCCGCGCCTCAAACTGCTCGGACTCGTTACGCACAAAGCCTGGCCAATTTTCAGCCCCTGGAATCAATGACTTCAACTGCGAAAGCATCTGACATCCGTTACATACGCCCAGCGAGAAGCTGTCTTCGCGGGTAAAGAAGGCGGCAAACTGGTCGCGTGCCCGCTCGTTAAACAGCACGGATTTCGCCCAACCACCACCCGCGCCTAACACATCGCCGTAAGAGAAACCGCCACAGGCAACGAGCCCTTTGAACTCATCAAGCGCAACACGGCCTTCCAGAATGTCACTCATGTGAACATCAATGGCTTCAAAGCCGGCTTTATCAAATGCCCAGCCCATCTCGACCTGGCCATTAACGCCCTGCTCACGCAGTACCGCAACAGCGGGCTTGGCCATATTGATAAACGGCGCGCTGACATCCTCATTAATATCAAACGTGGGCGTCGCCGAGAGGCCAGGATCACGCGTATCGAGCAGGTTGTCGAACTCGTTTTTAGCGCACTCGGGATTATCGCGCAGTGCCTGCAGGCGATAGCTGGTTTCAGACCAGGTACGCTGTGTCAGTTGGCGCGTGGTTTCCAGCAGCGGCTCTTCAAACAGGGTTACCCGCACTTGGTCGTCGTAACGCGGCCGGGCGATGACGCCACAGGTTTCAATACCCGCGACTGCAAATTGCGCCAACACCTCTTCGGTGTGCTCACGGCTGACCTGAATCACCGCCCCCAACTCTTCCGAGAACAGCGCATTAAGCGCCTCAACGGGCTCGTCAATCATCCAGTCAAGCTTGATCTCAAGGCCGGCGTGCGCCGCAAAGGCCATTTCCAACAGCGTGACCAACAAGCCGCCATCGCTACGGTCATGGTACGCCAACAGCTTACCGTCACGATTAAGCCCCTGAATCACCTCAAAGAAGGCTTTGATATCTTCTGGGTCGTCGACATCCGGGCAGGTATCGCCTACCTGACCATATACCTGCGCCAGCGCAGAGCCGCCCAAGCGATTTTGACCGCTCCCCAGGTCGATCAGAATAAGATCCGACTCATCTTGATCCAGGTTGATCTGTGGCGTCAGGGTTGCCATCGCATCAGTCACAGGCGCGAAGCCGGTAATCACTACCGACAGCGGTGATGTAACGCTTTTCTCTTCGCTATCCCCTTGGTCACTCACATCCTGCCAAGACGTACGCATCGACATGGAGTCTTTGCCGACCGGCACCGCAATCCCTAACGCCGGGCAAAGCTCCATCCCCACCGCGTGAACCGCATCATAAAGCGCCTGATTTTCGCCAGGGTGATCAGCGGCGCTCATCCAGTTAGCCGAAAGCTTGATATCGCTTAGCTTGGCAATGGGCGCTGCCGCGAGATTCGTAATCGCCTCGGCGACCGCCAGGCGTGCGCTGGCGGCGGGGTCAATCAAGGCAACCGGCGGACGCTCCCCCATCGCCATCGCTTCACCGGCATGAGTGTCATAGCTGGCCGTTGTGACCGCTACATCCGCAACCGGCACCTGCCAAGGGCCGACCATCTGGTCACGCGCCACCTGGCCTGTAATAGAGCGGTCGCCAATGGTAATCAAGAAGCTTTTGGAGGCCACGGCGGGCAGGCGTAGAACGCGATCAAGCGCCTCACGCAGGTCGAGATTATCCAGCATTACACCGGAAAGCTCTGGTGCATGGCGCTCAAAGCTGCGCTGCATTTTCGGCGCTTTACCGAACAGCACGCTCATGGGCAGGTCAATCGGCTTGCTGTTGAAGTGGCCATCGCGCACTTCAAGGTGGTGGTCAGCCTGCGCTTCACCCACCACCGCATAGGGGCAACGCTCGCGCTTACACAGCGCGTCAAACGTTGCCAGGTCTTCAGCCGCAACGGCCAGCACGTAACGTTCCTGCGCCTCGTTACACCAGATTTCAAGCGGGCTCATACCCGGCTCAGCATTAGGCACCGCCCGTAAATCGAACAGCCCTCCCCGGTTGCCGTCTTTAACAAGCTCCGGCAGCGCGTTGGAAAGACCGCCCGCCCCCACATCGTGGATAAAGCAGATCGGGTTTTTGTCTCCCATTGCCCAGCAGCGGTCAATCACTTCCTGAGCGCGTCGCTCGATTTCCGGGTTTTCACGCTGTACCGAAGCAAAGTCGAGGTCGGCACTTGAGGTGCCAGAAGACATGCTCGAGGCCGCGCCGCCGCCCAGGCCGATCAACATCGCTGGGCCACCCATCACAATCAGCTTACCGCCGACAGGAATATCGCCCTTTTGAACATGCTGTGCGCGAATATTACCGTAACCACCCGCCAGCATGATCGGCTTGTGGAAACCGCGACGCTCAATACCGCCCTCGTTGAGGGTGTCCTGCTCATAGGTACGGAAGTAACCGGTAAGGTTCGGGCGGCCAAACTCGTTATTAAACGCCGCGCCACCAATCGGGCCTTCCAGCATGATGGCAAGGGCGGACTGCATGCGCTCGGGCTTGCCATAATCAAACGCTTCCCAAGGCTGTACAAACTCGGGGATACGCAGGTTGGAAACGGTAAAACCGGAAAGGCCCGCTTTCGGCTTGCCGCCGATACCGGTGGCGCCTTCATCGCGAATCTCACCACCCGAGCCTGTCGCCGCACCAGGGAACGGCGCAATCGCTGTCGGATGGTTATGGGTTTCCACCTTCATCAGAATATGAATCGGCTCCTGATGCGTTCCGTACAGCGCACGCTCTCCCTCAGCACCGGTCAGCGGCGTGGGATAAAAACGCCCCGCCTGGCTGCCTTTGATAACCGCAGCGTTATCGCTATAGGCCGACAAGACATTTTCAGGGGAGGTTGCAAAGGTGTTCTTGATCATCTTGAACAGCGAATGGGTCTGCGGCTCGCCGTCAATGATCCAGTCCGCGTTGAAGATTTTATGCCGGCAGTGCTCAGAGTTCGCCTGGGCGAACATCATCAGCTCAATGTCGGTGGGGTTGCGCTGAAGCTCGTTAAAGGCATCGACCAGATAGTCGACTTCGTCATCGGCAAGCGCCAGGCCCAATTCACGGTTAGCGGTTACCAGCGCCTCGCGCCCGCTGTTTAAAATGTCCACGCTACCCAGCGGTGCCGGGTCGTGGTGAGCAAATAGCGCCGCCGCTTCAGCCGCATCATTAAGCACGGTTTCGGTCATTCGGTCGTGCAACAGCGCCATCAGCGCAGCCAGGCTCTCTTCGCTGGGCGCACGGCTAAACCCTACCCGATAATCAACACCACGCTCTATCCGGCGAATGCCCGACAGCCCACAGTTATGTGCAATATCCGTCGCTTTGGATGACCAGGGCGACTGGGTGCCTAACCGCGGTACGACCAGAAAACGTTGAGCGTCGGCAGGTATCTCGGCATGGGTGGGGGTGCCGTAATCCAACAGTTGCGCCAAACGCTCGTGAGAGGCATCACTGAGTTCTTCACGGTGGTCAATCAAATGAACATAGTGGGCAGACAGCGCCTCCACCTCGGGAACACGTTCACGCAGCACCGTTAGCAACCGTGTATGACGGAAGGTAGAAAGGGCGGGCGCGCCTCGCAATTCGAGCATATCCTGAAGCCTCTAGAGCAGGGAGAATTCGTGCAGGGAAATAGCAGGCCGCCAAGCGGCCCCTTAAATGACACTCATTGGGCCCTATGATACTGGAAAGCGGCGGCCACACGAAATCAACAAGGTGACAGCATGACGATGGCTGGGTATTGTGGCTGCTTGTTTCATCCCGACAAGACCTTATGCCGACATTGATCCATGCCCATTTTTTAGCGCACACTCGCCTTTATTTAACCTTTATTATCATTATCTTATTGGTACTTGCGCCCACCTTGCCCAAGGTACCACCTGGCGAGCATTTAACGCATATCCAAGCAAAAGATTTTATCACGGCTCAGACGCGCAACACGCCCACGACTTACTACGAGGGCCGCCAGGGACCCACTGGGTTTGAGTACGAGCTGATGCATCAGTTTGCCGAGTATTTGGGAGTAAGCCTCAACCTCAACGCCAAACATCACCCTGAAAGCGTATTGTCGGCCGTGCGTGAACAAGGCGATTTTGGCGCTGCCGCCCTGCCGCTACTCCCTGACGTCTCCGATGTGCACTACACCCGCCCCATCATTCAAATGCAACCACTGCTGGTGTACCGGCGCGGTTTACACGGCATAAAGGCACCCAGCGACCTGGTAGGCCTTGAGATTGGCACGCTAAGCCAGGCAGGTACCAGCGAAGCGCTGCGCGAGTTGCAGCGCGACTACGCGGGCTTAAGCTGGAAAGAGTCTCACGCATTGGATGTCGATGAACTGCTTGTCCAGGTCGAGAGCGGCGTACTCGACGCAGCGGTTATTTTTGATCATCAGTTCCGGCTTAACCGACTCTTTTTCCCCAATGTAGAGCGCGGCTTTTTAATGGGCGACCCGCTTTCCATGGTATGGGCGCTTCCTCGCGGCCGCGGTTTAGGGCTGCTTGAAGCCGCCAATGACTTCCTGCAAACCCTTCAAGAAAATGGCACGCTCGACCACCTGGTTAACCGCTACTTTGGCCATGACGACTATTTGGAGTACGTGGGTACGCGCACCTTTTTGACGCATCTGGATGCGCGCCTACCCCAGTTTACTGACCTGTTTAAGCAGGCGGCACGTGACACAGGATTTGACTGGAAACTGCTGGCGGCAGTGGGTTATCAGGAATCCCACTGGGACGCGGAAGCGGTGTCCCCCACCGGCGTGCGAGGCGTTATGATGCTCACCCACCCTACCGCCAGCGAAATGGGTGTGGATAACCGCCGAGACGCGGCGCAAAGCATTGATGGTGGCGCCCGCTATTTGCGCAGCCTGAAAGACCGCCTGCCTGAAAGCATTACCGGAGATGATCGTCTTTATATGGCCATGGCGGCCTACAATGTTGGCCTTGGCCACCTTTACGATGCACGTAAAATTACCGAAGAGCTCGGTGGGGACCCCAACCGCTGGCAAGATGTTCGCGAGGCGCTTCCCCTGTTACAGCAACAGGAGTGGCATAGCCAAACGCGCCACGGCTATGCGCGTGGTGGTGAGCCGGTCATTTATGTGCGCAACATCCGACGCTACTATGAGATGCTTGAGTACGTTGAGCACAGCCGTCAGCAATTTTTCCAGTTAGGTCAAACCGCAACCAGCGATTCTCTCCTACTGCCATTTGAGTTAATTCCGCCGTTGAATCAATAGCCTCGCTACAGAGCCCTCCCGCTCGATCCCACGTTGCCCTTCGTGGTTAAAGAAAATTTCTGGCGTTTGGATTACGCTTTTCAAATAGCAGGTAAAAACGTACTGGCGATTACAAGCGTTTATCCTGCGTCTGCGACCAGGGCATTGCACCTCAGCACTTTATGCCAACCTGGTTGGATAAGCAGTTGGCCATGTTTGGTTAGACCAATAGAAACGGGTTAGATAGATAAGAGTTGGTTACATCGAAAACCATTAATGACTTCGCCGGAAGGCATGCACAGCCATCAGCTAACCGACCACGTACTGTTTCCTACTTGGCAGACGGCTTCCGCCAGGTTCAGGTTGAAGGGAGTGACGATGAAAGACACCGAACTGACGCAGCGTAAGAACGACCATCTGGATATCGTGCTACACCCAAACCAGGCCGCCAGTACCCTTCGTCCAGGCTTTGAACACTGGCGCTTTGAGCATTGTGCGCTGCCGGAATTAAACCTGGATGATATTGATCTGGGGACCTACCTATTCGGACAACCTCTAAAAGCGCCCATCCTCATCAGCTCGATGACCGGCGGGGCGAGTCGGGCCAAGGATATCAACCGGCACTTGGCAGAGGCCGCTCAAACGCTGGGCCTTGCCATGGGCGTGGGTTCACAACGCGTAGCCATTGAAGGCGAAGCCAACTGGGGCCTCACGGGCGAACTGCGCCAAATTGCCCCGGATATCCCACTGCTGGCCAACCTGGGAGCCGCCCAAATTAAAGGCGAACGCGGGCTTGATTATGCCCGCCGCGCGGTCGATATGATCGAAGCTAACGCACTCATTATTCATCTCAACCCGCTACAGGAAGCGCTACAAACAGGTGGAGATCGCGATTGGCGAGGCATACTCACCGCCATTGAGCGCACCGTTGCCAAACTGGAAGTGCCTGTGGTGGTCAAGGAAGTTGGGGCTGGGCTTTCTGTTTCTGTGGGTCGCCAACTTGCCGAAGCAGGCGTGGCGATGCTGGACGTTGCGGGTGCGGGTGGCACCAGTTGGGCGGCAGTTGAAGGCGAGCGCGCCAGCACACCTCAAGCGCGTGCCATCGCCATGGCCTTCACCGATTGGGGAATCCCCACCTCACAAGCACTACACGATTTGCGCCAGGCACTGCCCGGTATGCCGCTGATCGCTTCAGGTGGGGTTGTCAGCGGTATTGATGCGGCTAAAGCGCTCTGTTTAGGCGCTCATCTGGTAGGTCAAGCCGCGGCGGTGCTGAGCAGTGCCACCACCTCAAGCGATGCCGTTATCGAGCACTTTCAAACGCTCATTGAGCAGCTGCGCGTTGCCTGTTTTTGTACCGGCAGCGCGGACCTGGTCGCGTTAAAGCACGCGACGCTTACGCAGGCTGAGGCGGGGGCATGAGCCACTACGCAGTCATATCACTACCATTATATAACCACGTTAACGCACTCCAAGCCTTTGCTCTGCAACTCATTGTGCGTGGCCACCAGGTGACGTTTATCCCGCGGTTTCTTGACACGCCAGAGAGAGCTATAAAACACGCTAGCGCCTTGCCGCAAAAAACGCTTTTAATAACTTGCTGGCCGATGGCGCCAGCACGCCCGCCGTCACCTCCACATGGTGATTAAACCACGGTTGGGCCAGCAGGTTAGCCTTGGACTCCACCATACCGGTACGAGGCTCAGCAGCGCCATAAACCAAACGCTTTAGGCGTGCATGCACAATGGCGCCCGCGCACATCATGCACGGCTCCAACGTGACATACAGCGTACACCCTTCCAGCCGGTAGTTGGCGCTCTGCTGCCCGGCTTCACGCAGGGCACGAATTTCCGCATGGCCGCTAGGGTCACAGCTAAGCACCGGCGCATTGTGGGCAGCAGCAAGAATCTCTCCTTCGCTATTCACCACTACGGCCCCTACCGGCACTTCACCCGCCTCAGCCGCCAAATGCGCCTGTTCAAGGGCGCGGTGCATGTAAAATTCATCGCTGCGTATCAAGGCAAACTCCGCTAAGGTAGCAAAATGATGGTAGCAACGGCGGCCTCGCCGTATGTGATATCCGCCACTATGGGCAACAATAGATAGCACCAAGGATACCTGGAATGACCGACGCGCTGAATACGTTAGTAAACCTGCTTGAGCTTGAAGTCCTCGAAGAGACGCTCTTTCGAGGGCAAAGCCAAGACCTGGGCTTTCCTCAGCTTTATGGTGGACAGGTGCTTGGTCAAGCGCTCGCGGCGGCCTCACGTACGGTACCCGCTGAGCGTCACCCACACTCTCAACACGGTTACTTTCTTCGCCCTGGCGACCCGCATCGCCCAGTGGTCTATCAGGTGGATAACGTACGCGATGGCGGGAGCTTTACCACGCGCCGCGTTACGGCGATTCAAAAAGGCCGACCGATCTTCTTCTGTAGCGCGTCGTTTCACAGCCCTGAAGAAGGTTTTCATCACCAGCGCGCCATGCCCCATGTCGAGTCGCCGGAAGCCTTGATTGAGAGCGGCGCCGCCAAGCACTCACGTTTTCCGGGCCACCCTATCGAGTTTTTACATATTAAAGGCAATCCGGATAGCGGCGACCCGGCCGGGCAGTGTTTATGGTTTCGCTTTGCAGGCACGCTGCCTGATGCCCCCGCCCTGCACCGGCACTTGCTCTCCTACGCCTCTGATTTCAATCTACTGACCACCAGCCTACTGCCCCACGGCATTCAGTTCACTGACCCAAAACTGCGTATCGCAAGCCTTGACCACGCGCTATGGCTCCATGAGGACGCACGGCTGGATGAGTGGCTTTTATACGTGATTGATTCCCCATGGGCAGGCAACTCGCGAGGCCTGGCACGCGGTCATATCTATCGCCGTGATGGCCGCTTAATTGCCTCTACCGCCCAGGAAGGGCTAACACGCGTGCATGACGCGCCGATTCGCTAAGCTTCGTACAAAAGCCTTTAGAAACCGCCCCTTAAAAGCACAACGCCCGCAGCAAGTGCGGGCGTTGAAAGGAGCCATCAAACCGGCGTGTTAAACACCCGAAACATCACTGGCCATAAGCCTCATTGATCGTTTTGAGGGGGTAGTGAGCCGGGTACGGTTTGCGCGCCACGCCTGAATCTACTGCCGCCTGAGCCACTGCGGAAGAAACGCGCTCCAGCAAGCGAATATCGACCGGCGTGGGGATAATGTACTCACGACCAAAGCTCATTTCCGTACGCTCATAGGCATTCAACACTTCCTCGGGAACCGGCTCGCGGGCCAGATCCTTAAGTGCATGCACAGCGGCAAGCTTCATGGCTTCGTTAATCCGTGTAGCGCGCACATCCAACGCCCCACGGAAAATAAACGGGAAGCCCAACACGTTGTTTACCTGGTTAGGGAAGTCTGAACGGCCGGTCGCCATAATCACATCCGGGCGCGCTTCACGGGCAACGTCAGGATGAATTTCCGGGTCCGGGTTGGTGCAGGCGAAAATCACCGGGTCCGCGGCCATCTTTTTAACCTGCTCAGCCGACAGCAAGCCCGGGCCGGAAAGACCGATAAACACATCGGCGCCGTCGATAGCATCATCCAGAGTGCGCATTTCGGTATCCAGCGCAAACTCTGCCTTGTACTCATTGATACCATCACGGCCGGTATGGATAACGCCACGGCGATCCAGCATCACCAAGTTCTCTTTTTTGGCGCCACAAGAAACCAGTAGGCGCATGCAGGCAATAGCTGCCGCACCGGCCCCCATGCAAACGATCTTCACGCTATCTATCGTTTTACCAGCGATTTCCAACGCGTTCAGCATACCCGCGGCCGTTACAATAGCCGTGCCGTGCTGGTCATCGTGAAAGACGGGGATATTGCAGCGCTCAACCAGCGCTTTTTCAATCTCAAAGCACTCGGGCGCTTTGATATCTTCAAGATTAATGCCGCCCCAGGTATCGGCAATGCGGGCAACGGTGTCGATAAACGCCTGCGGGCTTTCTGCGTCTACCTCAATATCTACCGAGTTGATCCCGGCAAAGCACTTGAACAGCACGCCCTTGCCTTCCATCACCGGCTTACTGGCCAGCGGGCCAAGATTCCCCAAGCCTAAAATGGCGCTGCCATCGGTAATAACGGCGACCAAATTACCCTTGCCCGTATAACGGTAAGCATTTTCAGGATCGCGGGCAATTTCGCGAACCGGCTCAGCAACGCCAGGGCTATATGCCAGTGCCAAGTCCCGGGCTGTTGCGGTGGGCTTGGTTAACTCCACCGATAGCTTGCCGGGAATCGGTTTCGCATGATAGTCCAGTGCTGCCTGCTTATTTGCATCCGTCATAATGAGGGTCCAATTAGCCTAAAGTAGATATAAGTGCTTCCAGAATATAGAAAAACCCAAGACGCCTCAAGCGCGCCGTCAACTCAAAAAGAAAACGCTTTTTTTAGCGATTTTTCCTTCACGTTAATTACTTTTCCCAACCATTTGCTGAATCTTATGCAGAAGCATTTTAGCTATAACGCATTGCTTATTGCTGTATCGCAGCATTTATGAAAAACCCTTTCATCTCGCCATTTGTTCATCCAAACAGGCATTTATAGAAATTCGCC